>JACQZX010000062.1 GCA_016213665.1 Actinomycetota bacterium
CGAAACCAGGGAATTGGTCGTCGGTGGCGGAGCGGGCGGCACATCGAACACCACGTCGGTCTCGCCGCGCGCGAACCCCACACCATCGACCGCGATCCAGTAGGTCTGTGTCTCATCAATGATGAACGACACCTGGCTGAGCAGACCTGAGAAGTTGTCGTTGCTGGTAACCGGCACCACACTCGTGAACATCGTGCCGCGGTACACCGCCAACACCGTGTCGAAGTCGTCGACACCATCATTGACTGTGGCGATGGTTGCCGTGGCACCACCTTGACCCGTGACCGGCTGGTAGCGATACCACACCGACCGACGCGGCCCGGCGCCGGCGTGGGCTGGTTCGCTCGCCTCTTTGGTGGCAAACCAAGTGCTCGCCGGCAATGTTGAATCGCCGCACACGTCGACCGCTGAGGCGACGGAATCATTGACCGGTGTCGGCTGCACGAGCCAACGCATCCCGTTCAGGTCGCCGGCGCGTAGGGCGCTGAAACTACAGCTGGTTGTCGACTTCATCACCTGCGGCAGGCCGAGGTACAGGTCATCGAAGTGATCCAAGCCGAGGGCGTGACCAACCTCGTGATTGACGACCGGTTGTTGACATACGCTGCTCAGGGTCGGACTCAGCCACACGACGCCGCTCGCGAAGCGTGTGACACCCTCGACGACCACCGAGCTCGACGTGCCCCCGCAACCAAGCTTGCCACCCGAGAGGGCGCCACACGGTGACGTCAACGAAACCATCACCCGGATCTCGCCAACTGGAGCGGTAAGCGAGTTCGGGCTCGCGGGAGCCGCAACCTGCCCGGCGGCCACCACCAGGCTGAGTCCGTTGTGGGCATTGACTTCGTTGGCCATTTGCTGCAACTTGGTGCGGTAGATCTCGATGTCGCCGTCGACACTTGCAACCAACTTGATCGTGTAGTCGCCGTAGCTGGGCAGGCTGAAGGCGTTGAACCCTTCGCCGGCGACAACCGATTGGAACGGGCCGGCGCTGGTCTCGCTGCTGATCACAGGCGGCGCGTTCTCGAGGACTGCGTCGTACGTCTTGGCTTCGACCACCGAGTCGTCGCTGGTTTGCACCCACTCGACCGCTGGTTCGTCGGCCCACACCCGTGCGCCGCTTGGCAACGACGGCGCCGCGGTCAGCGAGGTCGCTACCAGCACGAGAACGCCCAAGGGCCGCCAAGTCATCGGCATGCGCTGAGCGTACACACCAAAGGCACCGCTCACCCGGCGGGGGCATTAGTCCGCCTGACCTGTGCGGGTCGGGGTTACACTGCCCAAGTCGAAGGGGAGTAGCCCCACGGGATCGGTCGTCAACACGGCAGCAACGCTGCCCGGCCCCCCGCCCGCGGTTGCGGGAGCGAGACCTTCGACTGTCCGTGGACACCCCGCGGCAGTCGAAAGGGAACCCGTCAACATGTTCATCGCCAGCCCCGATACCGCTGGAAGCAAATTCGTCGACCTCGACGTGCCTGTCGGCGCATGGATCGCGCTGCTCGGGGTGATTCTGGTGATGCTCGCCATCGACCTCTATTGGCACCGCGAAGCCCATGCCCCGTCGCCCAGGGAAGCGCTCACGGAATCGGCCGTGTGGGTTCTCTGCGGACTCGCGTTCGCGGGGGTGATCGCGATCATGTTCGGTGCCGACGCGTTCGGTGAGTACATCAGTGGCTACCTGATCGAGAAGTCGTTGAGCATCGACAACGTGTTCGTGTGGTCGATGCTCTTCGCGACGATGTCGATTCCCGTGAAGTATCAACATCGGGTCTTGTTCTGGGGAATCTTCGGTGCCCTAACACTGCGCGCAGTGTTCATCGTGCTGGGCAGCACGTTGATAAGCAGCTTCTGGTGGTTGCTGGTCGTGTTCGGCATCTTTCTGATCTACACCGGCGCCAAGATCATTCGCCACCGCGCCGACGAAGGGCGCGAGGAAGCCACGCGCGGCCTTGGTTTGCTGCGTCGAGTCATGCCTGTCTCGGACAAAATCGACGGGCAGAAGTTCTTCACCACCCTCAACGGCAAGCGGGCGGCAACTCCGCTGCTGGCCGCGTTTGTAGTGATTGAGATCACCGATGTCGTCTTTGCGGTCGATTCGGTACCGGCCATTCTCGCCGTCTCCAACGAGTGGTATCTGGTATTTGCCTCCAACGCGTTTGCCATCCTGGGGCTAAGGGCGATGTACTTTCTGCTCGCCAACGCCAAGGAGAGATTCCACTACCTATCCCACGCCCTCGGGGGCATCTTGATCTTCGTCGGCATGAAGATGTCGATCTCGCACTGGTACCACATGAATACTTACCTCTCGCTTTCGATCATTGTCATCATGATCGTCGCCGCGATCGTGTTCAGCGTGCAGTACAGCAAACGGCTTGTGTCCTGAGCACCCGACCACTTGTGGCAAAGTTTGCCGGTGGAGGCAGTCTTCTCGTTCGTCGATCTCGCCGGTTTCACCGCCGCGACCGACGCTCATGGCGACACCACCGCTGCCGAAATTGCGCTGCACCTTGTCGCCGAGACCGAGGCGACGCTGCTCGCCGAGCAACGGCTGGTGAAGAGCGTCGGTGACGCAGTCCTCGTCACTAGCTCGTCGCCAACCACGGCCATCGAGTGGGTCGCACGGCTGTTACCCCGTCTTCGCGCGCGGGCGAACTTTCCATTGGCGCGCGTCGGGCTGCATGCCGGAAGTGCAGTCGAGCGCGGCTCCGATGTGTTCGGAGGTGCGGTCAACGTCGCGGCACGCATCACCGCGCTGGCCTTACCCGGCCAGGTTCTGTCATCGGGGCTGGTGGCCGAGTCGGTCAGGGCGCTGAGCATCGAGACCACCGACCTCGGCGAGATCGTGCTGCGAAATGTCGCCGACCCAATCCGACTGTTCGAGCTGCGGGTCAGCGGCAGCGGTTATGGGGGCGCGATCGACCCCGTGTGTCAGATGCCTGTCGATCGCGACGCGGCCGCCGGCAAGCTGCGCCACGATTGCCGGGAATACTGGTTTTGTTCTCTCGAATGCACCGCCCGTTTCGCGCAGCGACCGGAGGTCTACGCAGCCCCGCGATTGGGCTCGACGCGAAACTGTTAGTTTCGGGGAATGGATTGCGCGGATTTCGGCACCATTGTCCGAAGCGAGCCCGAGTTGCGCGAGCTGTACCGTATGCCGGCTGAACTCACCGCGCAGAAGAAACTGCCCGACCTCGACGTGCACGCGCGCGCGTTCATCGGCGCGGCACCGTTCGTGCTCATCGGCACCACATCGCCCGACGGCACAGGTGATGTCTCGCCCAAGGGCGGTCCGGCAGGTTTCGTCGTCGTGGTCGACGAGCATCGGCTGCTGATCCCCGACCTCGCCGGTAACAACCTGCTCGACGGCATCACCAATATCGCCGTCGGTTCCGGAGTCGGACTGCTCTTCCTAGTGCCAGGAGTCGAGGAGACTCTGCGGGTGAACGGATACGCGTGCATTACGACCGATTCGGAGATGCTCGCCCTTTGCGCCGTCCGTGACCGCCGACCGAAGGCTGCCATCGGGGTGACTGTCACGCAGCAGTACATGCATTGCGCCAAGGCCTTCCGGCGCAGCGAGTTGTGGAATCCGCAGACGTGGCCCGACCGATCGACGC
Organism: Actinomycetota bacterium; assembly: GCA_016213665.1. Taxonomy (GTDB): domain Bacteria; phylum Actinomycetota; class Acidimicrobiia; order Acidimicrobiales; family Ilumatobacteraceae; genus UBA668. Next base: position 3,618 of record JACQZX010000062.1, read on the forward strand.
TGCCATCTGCCGGGTGCATCGCCCGCGACCAATTCTCCGCACTCGCGGACACGCCTGCGGAGAAGATCGACGAGATGCTCGAAGCCAACTACACGACCACCTTGTGGGAACCCGGTGGAAAAGCATGAATCGAAATCGACGTGCCCGAAGAATTTGAGGGCGACCTTGCAGGGGCCGTCTTCTGGGGCGCGGATCTCAGCGGTGCTCGCTTTCGCGACGTCAACCTCACCGATGCGAAGATCAGCCACGCCTGGGTCGTCAACGTCGACATCGATGCGCTGATCGACAACGTCGTCATCAACGGCGTCGACGTCACCGGATATGTGAACGAGCGCGATCCGTGGTACCCGTTGCGCGCGATGCTGCGCCCCGCGAGTCCGGAGGAAATGCGCGCTACGTGGGTGGCCCTGCAGACCGAGTGGGCGAAGACGACCGCGCGGGCGCAGGCTCTCGCCGAGGACACGTTGCATCAGTCGGTCGACGGCGAGTGGTCATTCGTGCAGACGCTGCGTCATCTCATTTTCGCGATGGATAAATGGTTCACGGCACCGGTACTCGGTGACGGCTTCCACCCGATCGGGTTGCCGAACAAGGGTTCCGTCGATTTTCCGTGGCCGAGCCTCGATTACGACCTGACGCCGTCGTTCGCTGACGCGCTGGCCGTGCGAACAGATCGCGCGGCGCGCTTTCGCGACTATCTCGTCTCGGTTGCGGCCACCGACTTCGAACGGCCGATCGAGGTGCTTGAGAACGGCTCGCACCCATTGAAGGAGTGCATCTACACCGTCATCGAAGAAGAGTTCTGGCACAACCGCTACGCGCGCCGGGACCTGGCCCAGTTGGAATCCAACAAGTAAGACCCGTCCTCGGGCCAGCGGTTTCTGGGGCTGAATCCTCCCAAAGCGGCTTCCGGGGCTGAAACGTCTCGGAAGCCGGGACGGAACGCACCCAGAAAAAATGCGGGCAGCGCCGTTCGCCGAATTACTTGCGGGTCTTGGATCGATTGCGGGCCACGGCGGCGCGGACGAGCGCCTTTAACGCCGCCTCGTTGATCTTTGCGCCGACGTGGAAGTCGATGGCCCGCCTGGTGTTCCCTTCGAGGCTGGAGTTGAAAAGGCGCGCAGGGTCGTCGAGCGCGGCTCCGTTCGCGAAAGTCATCTTCACGACGCTCTTGTAGGTCTCGCCGGTGCAGATCAATCCGTCCTTGTACCAACAGGGAACCCCTCTCCACTTCCACTCCTCGACGATCGCGGGATCGGCTTCCCTGACCACAGCGCGGAGTCGGCTGAGCATCTCGCCGCGCCAGTCCGCA
>JACQZX010000063.1 GCA_016213665.1 Actinomycetota bacterium
ATTCGCCCCGGTCCTGTGCTGATCGGTCATCGCGTCGTGACCGGTCATCGTGTCGTGCCCGGTCATGGAATCTGGATCGCATGCGTGCCTCCTGTGGCTGGATCTAGTGTAGCATCACGATATATCGTGATATGTCTACATTCAACCACAACAGTCAGAAATTTCGCGTCAGGGCGACCAGCGATACCGAATATCGGGTGAGCGCTCCTCGTTGCCGGCACCATCGGTGAACTGCTCGGCGATGAATCCGTGGCGCTCGTAGAAGCGACGAGCTGGTTCGTTTACTTGGAACGTCCACAGTTGCAGGCCACCAGGCACCCGCTCCTTGGCGAGTTGCACGAAACGATCGCCGAGGCCGCGACCCATCCACGCCGGGTCGAGGTACAGCTGCTCCACCCAACCCACGTCCTTGGCGTCAACGGCAAGCACCAGCAGCCCGACGATCGTGCCATCGACCTCGGCCACCCACATGTCGGTACGGCCGACGACCTCATCCGCCATCCACCGGCGCACCTCTCGTGGCGCGTGTACTACCGGGACAGTCGGCAGCGCGAACTCGCGCGACCGCATGTAAACCTGCGCACAACCGCCCGCGTCGGTGTTTCGTACGGCGCGAATCTTGGCTTCGCCAGGTTGCGCCGCTCGCAGCACGCCTTCGAGGCCGGGCTCGGCAAGGTCGATCGCCTGATGCCATGCGAACCATTGCACCTGCTGGCTCTCCTGCGCGGCCGGCGCGGGGCGTACGTGCGGCGACTCGATGAGGTAACGCAGGTCGAGATGCGTGTGGCCGCGCGGGCCGGGGTGCACATCGACATGTATCAAAGCCTCGCTGACCAGCACAACCGGCAAACCCGTCTCCTCGGCGGCCTCTCGGAGCGCCGCCTGCGACGGCGACTCACCGGTGTCGATGTGGCCGCCGGGCTGCAACCACTTCTGCAGCCGCTTGTGCAGGTGCAGAACCACCCGGCGCCGGTCTTCGGCGACGACGATCGCCGACGCGGTGACGTGCACCCTGGCCGCGTGCTCGTCGAAGGGCCGCTCGAGCCCGTCGAAGAGCTCTACGAACGATGCGATCGAACGATGCTCGCGTGCGTCGACCGGCCGACGTGCCAAAACGGCCTCCCGGACGGAGGCAGCCACGGTTGGCGCAGAGCTGGGCACCCGACCACCGTACGCGTTCGGGCTCCCTTTTCGGCGCCGCCTCCGTTGCGAAAATCGCCACTTTAGGAAGCCGATGAGCGCGCCGATAGTCACTACAACGGAGTTTGAGGCAGCGGCAACGTGCCGATGTCCGGGCAACGACGAGGCGGAAAGAAACCCACTTATGGAACCCGACGCACAACTTGCACCACGAGTGCTACTTGCCGTTGGCGACCCGCTCTTGCGGCGAGTCGCTTCTGCGGCGCTGCGTTCGCGTGGTTATTCCGTAAGTGCCACCACCGAGGAGGAGGCCGCGCTCACCCTTGCGCGATCATTCTCGCCAGATGTCGTGCTGGTCGATCTCGATCTACCGAGCCCTGAAGGTGGCACCCTCTTCGACACCATGCGAGCCCTCACGGATGCGTACATCGTCGGCATTGCACCCCCCGATGCCGACTCTGCCCGCATCCGTGCTCTTCGTGCCGGCGCCGACGACGTCGTGTCGACGTTGCTCAATCCCGACGAGTTGGCCGCGCGCTGTCAGGCGCTGCTGCGTCGGCCACGGCAGCTTCACTCGCGTTGGGATCCGATGCAAGCGTCGTTGATCACGCTCGGCGCTCTCACGGTCGACGTCGGTCGCAAGGAGATCCGGATACACGACATCGATGTCGCCGTCACACGCATTGAGTTTGCCCTGTTCGAACAACTCTGCCGCCGCCCGGCCGAAGTGTGTTCGCGCACCGAGCTGCTCGAAGAGGTCTGGGGACCGAACTGGGTAGGCGACACACACGTCGTCGATGTGCACCTCAGCAACCTGCGCCGCAAGCTGCAACTGCATGCACCAGAGTTGCGCTTCATCCACACCGTGCGTGGAGTTGGCTTCCGGCTCAGCAACGATCTGCTGCGGGCTGTCGAGGAACGGATGATGGAGGCCGGCCGAGTCGGTCACGCCGATGCTCCGCTGGGCGACGACACAGAAACCGACCGCGAGTTGGTCTCGGCTTGACCCCTGAACGTCAGGCGTACTCGGCAGTGAGCCACCACTGACCCTGTTCGACGGTCAGCAATAAGAGCCTTCCCGAGCGCGTAAGCACTTGGAAACGAGCCAGGCGGCGAGCGCGAGCGAGATCCCACCAGCGCTCCTCAACCGGCCACGGACCTGCCCATGACTGCACGGCCTCCGCCGGACCGGTGGCGAAGCGCACGACTGCGGGCGCTGCGCTGACCGTCCCCCTGCCGGTTACCCGCACCTCGCGACCGACGGCATCGCCGACAGAAATCGGTTTCGGCGGCGCATGAACTATCGCCGGTGATGGCACCGGTAGCTGCCCCGGCCAGGGAGCGGCCCCCCTTACATACCGTTCTGCATGTTCGAGAAGATCGACCGTGATCGCCGGCACCCACTTGAACGCCTCGTGGGGGTGCCTCCCCCCTTGGGCTGCCGGAACCAGCACCTGCTGCTCACCCGCGATCGCAACCAGTCGCGTCACCGCCCGCACGGCCCATTCGTCGGCTTGCGTGCGACCGCCCCATAACCCCATTTGCACACCTTCGTCGCTGCACACCTCCACCGGATCGAGGCGTAGCAACGTAACGCCGGCAGTGATCGTGTCGCGCTGTGCCCATGCGTCGAGTTGCCACCGCACCCTCTCCACCATCGCCGCCGCGCTCAACCCACTGCTGCGATACCACACTCGCTCGCTCTTCTCACCGTGCTCGGTCTCCGCGATGACAACCAAGCGAGTACACACGCGACCATCGCCAGCCAACTGACCGGCCAATTCCTCCGCCAATTGCCGCGCGACGAACACAAGCACGTCGGAGTGGTGCACGGGCTGCTCGAAGATTCGATCTACCTGGAGGCCTGCGGGTGGATCATGTGTGCCGGGAAGGCGGTCATCGACGCCACTGGCGATGCGATGGCTGAAAGATCCGAGCGGGCCGAACCGCGCAGCAACATCAACTTCGGGGAGAGCGGCCAACGACCCTAGATCGTGTACGCCCAAGCGAGTGAGCAGCTGCACGAATTCCGCCGGCACACCGGCCACGACCGTGAGCAGTCGCACCGGCAGGCGTGCAAGGAACGCCGCCGTCTCCCACTGACCGGCAGTCACCACCGCTGGTGTACCAGCACGAGCGGAACGACGGGCAGCGACCCCAGCGGCAAAACGCCCGTCGGCGACACCCATCCCGAACGAACCGACAGCGGTCAGCGACAACCCCGCCGATTCGCCAAGCGATTCGATGGCGATACGAACAACCGTTGTCGCCATCGCGGCATCGCCACCGAAGTAACGAGACGGACCGCGCGCAATGAAAGTGAGCATGCCCGGCTCGGTGATCTCGATGCGGGGCACAATCGTTCCTACCGCCTGCACCACACGCTCGAATGCACGAGCATCGCCCGCCGGGTCGTGTTGCTCGATCCGCACGAGTGGACAACGCGCCTGTGCATCGCGACGTCGTTGCCCGACCGCTATGCCCTCGGCGCCGGCAGCGAGTGAATGAGCCACGACCCGATTGGCACGCAGCACCATCACCGCTTCGGTTGAGGCAGCGCCGGCGACAACCACCGGCCAATGCGGGCACCACAGGACGCCGATGCGTGGCACGGCCCTACCCCGACTGCAGTTGGCCATCGGCTGCCGGAAGCCACAACTCCGTGTGCCGTGGACGCGGCACACGCCGACCGCTGAGCTGCACTCGCGCCCGCCGACCATTTGCGCAACCACACCCTTCGCCCAACCCGCGCCATGTCGCCTGCGTGGCCTCGAAGCACAAATCGGCCGCAAAAGCAGCGTTGGCTCCGATGGTGATGATCACAGCACCGCGCGCCTGGGCGCGCGCGATCAGTCGCCGAGATGTACCGGCGCGCACCTGCGCAGTGGCCGGCCCGAACAGCAACACGTCGAACCCGTCGATCATCGCTGCCAGCACGTCGGCCCACACGGCATCATCGAACCCGGCAGTGGATTCTGTCACCATGATCAACCGCGCCGGCACCACGCCCAACTCGGCTGCCGCTGCCACACCCAGGTCGGCAAACCCGACAACTCCTACCCAGGCACCTGCTCGCGATGGCCCGGCCGCCAGTGCCAGCGCCAGTGAGACAGCAGCCGAACCTTGGCAACCGACAACGCTGCCACGTTGCAGCGCAACGCGCGGCAGCAACGACTCGAATGGCGCCAACATCGCCAATGTGCGTTCGCTAGCGACCACACCTGACAGCACCTGACTACCGGCAATGTCGGCAAGGCTGGCAAGGCTTGAGGCACGCGCACCCATCTTCGCACTCTAATCGAACATACGTACGATCCGTCAAGGTGGCGGTTTCTGGGGCTGGATCACGCCATTTCAGGTACCGGGGCTGAATTGTCTCGGTTTCCGGGACAATTCAGCCCCAGAAGACCGCTGACTGCGACCTGGTTACCTAGTGCTCGGTTTGCTAGTGCTCGGTTTGCTAGTGCTCGGCCTTCCACTTGGCCAGCGCGGCGCGGCTGCGATCGACGAGGGTGGCAGGCACCAGGGCCAAGAACGCCGCCTCCGGACCGCCGATACCCGCCGGCGACTCCGCAGCCACCGAGGCACCCGCTTCCACGGCGACATCTTCGAAGGTCGGCATCTCCATGCCTGGCTTCCAGTACTGATATAGGTCACGCACCATCTCGCTGAGGCCACCCGCGTCGGCCGGATTGGTGAGGTCGACCGTGACCATGTTGCTGTACATGTGCACCGCGTCGACCTTGCCCGACGACAGCAAGGTGCGAGCAAGCACGGCGGCTGGACGGGGCCCGACAGCATCGGCAGACGAACGGAACACCTCGTGGCCCATGCCGGTGAGAGTGCGGTTGGCCTCGAATCGGACTACTCCGGGCTTCGAGCTCGGCCTTTCGACGACAGCGATTTGTTGACCCATACCCCCAGCGTACTTGTGCCGGTCGTTACCATCGAACTCGATGATCGTCGACCACCAGTTCAACGGGACGAAGTGGACAGACGTTGTTGATCCCACCAACGAAGAGCTGGAAGAACTCGACCGCACCCACGGGCTCAGCGACCGCACCTTCGACGAAGCTCGACGGCGGGCGGCACGGCCGACAATGCAACGCCTCGTCGACCACGCGTACATCGTTGCCTTCAGCGGGTCGCTCGCCGAGATCGATATGTACGTCGGCGAAGGTTGGTTCATCACCGTTCGACGTCACGACGAGGAAGGCGCCGAATGGGACTCCTCGGTCGCAGTCGCTCGAGTCGAACGCTACGGCCGTGCCGTCAACCCTGGAGTGATCCTGGCGATCGTGCTGGAGGAACTGGTCGACGGCTACTTCGACAGTACTGACACCCTGGAAGATCACCTGGAGGAGATCGAGGATCGCATCTTCGGGGAGCCAGGGCAGACGAACCAGGCCGAACAACAGGTACAGGCCGACCTGTTCGGCGTTCGCCGCGAGCTTCTCCGACTTCGTCGGGCCGTTGTGCCACTTCGTGAAGTGTTGTCATCGTTGCTGCGACGCGAAGTGGCGTGGGTCGACGGTGAGGCGCTGGTCATCATCCGCGACACGTTCGACAAATTGCTGCGCGCTGTCGACCTGGTCGACGAACTGCGCGAACTAGTGGGCAACGCGGTCGATGCCCATCTGGCCGTGATGAGCAACCAGATGAATGCGGTGATGAAGCAGTTGACTGCCTGGGGCTCGATCGTTTTCGGGGCAACCCTGATCGCCGGCATCTACGGAATGAACTTCCGACACATGCCGGAAGTGGAGTGGTACCTGGGCTACCCATTCTCACTCGGGATGATGGCCGTGCTGAGTTTCACGCTCTTTCGAGTGTTCCGTCGTCGCGACTGGCTATGAGGTGCTGAAGGCGTCGATCATCGCGTGCACGTCGCCGAGCGGATAGAGGATCGGGCAAGTGCAACCGTGATCGACGTACTCCTGCACCTTCGCCCGCGCCTCAGCAGGAGTGCCGCTGGCGGTGAGCATGTTGACGATTTCGTCGGGCACTAGCTTGCTCGCAGCTTCCACCTGTTCGTGTGTAGCGGGCCATGTGAGCACCTCCGCCACCTTGTCGAGCAGGCTCTGCGGGACTCCGGAAGCCTTCATGATGTGGGGCTGCTGACCGAGGTATTGCGTCACCATCATGCGAGCCATGTCGAGCGCAGTCTGGCGGTCCTCGTGCACGCTGCACACCACGAGTTGCGGACGGTCGATGTCGGCCAATGAGCGACCGGCCTTGGCTGCCCCGCGCTCGAGGGCGGCGATTGCCTGCGCGTTGTAGTCCGGCGATACGAGATAGTTGAGCACCGCGCCGTCGGCAATCTCGCCGGCAAGTTCCATCATCTGCATTCCGGTGGCACCGATATAGATCGGCACATCCTTGGGTCGCCGATCCTGGTACACGTAATCCAATTCGACGCCATCGAGGTGCACGTAGTGGCCATCGAAGGTCACCGTCTCGTTGTTCAGCAGCGCCCGCACAACTGTCACGATCTCGCGCATGACCGTGAGAGGCCGCGCCCGATCAATGCCGACCTTCTGGGCCAACGGATCCCACCACGCACCGATGCCCAGAATCACGCGGCCGGGAGCAAGATCGTCGAGCGTGCTGAACGTCGCAGCAAGCCGAGCCGGGTTGCGGGTCCAGCAATCGACAACGCCGGAACCGATCTTGATGTGATCGGTGACGCTGGCGAACGCAGCCATCGGCACAGTCGCCTCACGGACAAGGCGACTCTCAGCCTGCCAAACCGCATGGAACCCCCTCGCTTCCGCGTACTGAACGATGGCCATGCCTTCGCGAATCGGGTGCGCATCCTGGAGATAGACGGCCATCGGTGTATTCATGGGGCCACGTTAGAGCATCGCGAACAGGCGTCGGGCTTGCTCCGCCGACTTGGCCAACACCTCATCGAGGTCGACGCGTGTAGGACGGCCGTCGCGCAGCAACACCTCGCCGTCGCCACTTTCGACCTGCAGTGCACGCATGCCGGGAGTGAACGCAACGTGCCATGCGCTGTCCGCGTGCGGGTAGCTCCAAGTGACACGGTCTGTTCGTGCTTCCGGAAACAACCGGTATCCGTTCTCCAACCATTGCCAAACGATGTCGGGAGAAGTCAGCACGTCGTCCTCGCGCATACGCGCGTAGGCAAGGCGAGCCTCTTCCAGCATGTCGGCACCGATGCCGTCGGTGCCGAGCACGATCGGGTTCGGCCGCGCGGCCGGACGGGCATACCCGACCGCGTTGTTCATGTTGCTGCGCGGGTTGTGGGCGATCGTGCCCGGCAGTTCGCGGTCGAGATACACACAATGCACCAGGTGCCAGTCATCGCGGGCCAGGGTTTGCAGCCGCATGCCGGCGTCGGCATCGTCGGGACCCTCCGCGACGTGAATGTGCACGCCCACCCCCAACTGCGCGGCGAGGCCAGCGGCGTCGGCGAGGGTGTCGTCTCCGCAGGTGAATGCGGCGTGCACCCCCACCATGCCGCGGCCGCCGGCGCGCAAGAATCGCTCGTTCTCCGCCAGGCCGCGCCGCGCACCATCGGGGCCATGGCGATCGGTGACACCGTAGGCGACATTGGTGCGCACCCCGACGGTAGCGCAGGCGTCGGCAATGATCGACAAGCTGCCCTCGATGCACGACGGCGACTCGTGGTGATCGACGATCGCCGTGGTTCCGCATTGCAGCGCCTCGACGGCACCCAGCGTCGCCGACCAGCGGATCATTTCGGCATCGAGCGCGACATCGAGACGCCACCAGATCTGTTCGAGAATCTCGCGAAACCTTGTCGGCTGGCGCGGAGGCGGCGGCATGCCCCGCGCCAACGCCGAGTAGAGGTGGTGATGGCCGCAAACCATGCCTGGCGTGATGGCGCTCATTGTCCGGCACCGTAGCGCGGGAGTACGATCGGTACGGAGGTAACAGTATGAACAGGCAATTCGCAATTGTCGCAATCGTCGGCGTACTTGTCCTCGGCTCAGGTTGCAGCGACGACAAATCATCGGATTCGACGACACCTGCCACCATCTCTACGGACACAACCACAACCATCGCCGCACCGACCGAGCAGACCATCGCCGGCACCATCAGCTACGCAGGCGACCTCGGCCCGGGAGTGATCCTGGTGGTCGCCAACCTCGTCGGCAGCAACGGTCCACCGCTCTACAGCGCTGTGCTCGGTGCCGCCGGGTCTTACGCCATCACCGGCGTCGCGGACGGCGAGTACATCCTCTTCGCCTTCGTCGACGCGGCCAACGATCGCGGAGCCCCGGAGGAAGGTGAAGCGCAGGGCTTCTACGACACCAACGGCGACGGCAACCCCGATCCAGTCGTCATTGCCGGAGGGGCCGGCGTCATCGACATCGATATGACGCTGGTCTAATCGCGTCAGTCGTCACTCGCGGAGCCGCGCCGCATCGGCAGCGCGCGGCGCCAATGACCGTCGACCATTCGTAGCGCGGCAGCGACTGCGCCTGCGGTCGGAACCAGGCCGATCTCGCCGACACCCTTGATGCCGTAGGCCGACCGCGGTTGTGGCACCTCGACCAATTCGACTTCGATCGGCGGCACGTCTTTCGGGCGGAGGATGCCGAGACTGCGCAAGGTCATGTTGGTGGGGAACCCGAGTTCGTCGCTAGGGAAGTCCTCGGTGAGTGCGTACCCAAGCCCCATGTGCACAGAGCCCTCGATCTGGCCTTCGCAGAGCCGAGGGTTGACTGCCTTGCCGACATCGTGGATGGCGACGACCTTCTCGATCGTCCCGGTTTCCTTGTCGGCGATTACGACCTGGGCGGCATAGCCGAACGCGGCGTGAATCATCGGATTCGGCACCTTCGGGTCGCCGAGCTTCTGTGTCCAGTCGACGACGTGCTCGGCGTAGTGGTCGACATCTTCAGCGCAGTTGGCGGCAATCGCCACCAGGCACGCCTTCTGCACGCTGGCGGCAACCATCAAGGTGCCGCGGCTGCCGGTGGTTTGCCCGAAGCCGAGCTCGCGGGTCGTGTCGACAATCACTTCGATGCGTGCCGGATCGATACCCAATTCGGTCACCGCAGTCTGCAGCGCAACGTTGTGTACCCCCTGCCCCATTTCGGTGAAGCCATGACGCACTTCCACCTTGCCCTCTCGATCAGGGCTGTCGGCGCGATGGAACCGCACGACCGCGCCGCACACCTCGCGCAGGCCGTTACCGAGACCGGAGTTCTTCAGGCCAAGGCCGAGGCCGACCGCCTTGCCGGCGGCGAGCGCGGCATCGATGTGCGGCTTGGCGCGCGCCAGGCACTGCTGCGCGCCGGCAGAACCGTCGTCCATTATCTGGCCGGGGCCCCACACATCGCCTGGGTGGATGACGTTGCGGGTGCGCATCTCCCAGCCGCTGATACCCACGAGGGCCGCCAGCCGATCGATGACGCCTTCCATCGCGAACTGCACCTGGTTGGCTCCGAAACCGCGGAAGGCGCCGCAGACCGGGTTGTTGGTACGCACGGCGACGCAGTCGACATCGACATTGGGGATTCGGTAGGGGCCGCCGGCATGGCCGGCCGCGCGCTCAAGCACCTTCATGCCAACGCTGGCATATGAACCCGAGTCGCCGATGCCACGCACCTTGAGAGCGGTGAGCGCACCGTCGCCGTCGCAACCCGCCCAGTACTCCAACCGAATCGGATGCCGCTTGGCGTGCATGAGCAGGCTCTCCTCGCGAGAGACCGTGCACTTAACCGGTCGTTGCAGCAACCACGCGGCGAGCGCAGTCTGGCCCTGATTGCACATGTCTTCCTTGCCGCCGAACGCGCCACCGTTGGAGACCAGTTCCACGGTCACGCGATCAGTTGACACGGCGAGAATCGCGGCGATCTGATCGCGGTCGTCCCACACTCCCTGGCCACCGGAGTAGACGTGTAGTCGGCCATCGTCGGTGGGAACGGCGAGCGTGCTCTCTGGTTCCAGAAAGGCGTGCTCGATGCGCTGCGTGTTGAACACTTCGTGCACCACGTGGGTACTCGCGGCGAACGCGCCTTCGAAGTCGCCACGCGTGTAGGCGCTGGTCGACAGCACGTTGTCCTTGGTGCCGAACACCGCGACCTCGGGATCGCCGATAGCAGCGACCGCATCCGTGATCGGCCGTTGCGGGTCGTACTCCACCCGCACCAGCTTCGCTGCCTCGCGAGCCTGCTGTCGCGTCTCGGCGACGACGATGGCGAGAACATCACCGGCGTAGGAAGTGCGCTGGCCAACGCCGATGAACACCGGCCAGTCCTTGTAGATGATGCCGACGTACTGCTCGCCGGGTATGTCGGCAGCGGTGAACACGGCCACCACACCGGGAGCGGCAAGGGCCTGCGACTTGTCGATGGAAGTGATGTCGGCGCGAACGTGCGCAGTGAGGTGCAACGCAGCGTGCAACATGCCCGGCACGCGCAGGTCGTCGACATAGCCACGATCGCCAAGCGTCAATTCGGCGGCTTGATACTTGGCGCCACTGGTGCCGATGCCGCCGGGTAAGCCGGCATCGACCGGCGTGCCCTTGGCAACGGCCTCGATGGCATCGAGGACCTTCACATAGCCGGTGCAGCGACAGAGATGGGCACCGAGGTGGCGAGCCATGTCGTCGCGCTGCAACGACGCCCCCTTCTTGTCGATCTGCGCCTTCGCGCGCATGACGATGCCTGGAATACAGAACCCGCACTGCAATCCCCCGCAGGCCGCAAATGCTTCCGCGAAGCGTGTTCGCTCAGCGGCATCCACCCCCTCGAGAGTTGTCACCGATCGACCAGCAACCTTGTCGGTTGCGTACTGGCACGAGATCTGCACCTTGCCATCGATCATCACCGTGCAGCAGCCGCATTGACCCTGCGGCGAGCAGCCGTCCTTGGCAGACGTGACATCGAGTTCTTCGCGCAATGCCGACAGCAGGTGCGGATGGTCGGCCCGCACCGACACGGGAGCACCATTGAGGATGAAGTCGACCGTCACCTTTACATTTTGTCAAGAATCGACCGGTAAAGCGAACGCGTTGGCGCTTAGTTGTCGCAGGCGGAGTCAATCGGGCAGGATGACCCCGCGTTGCGACGTAATCCGGCCGTAGACCTCCGGCCGCCGATAGCGATCGAAATCGAAGAGCGTGCCTTTGTACCGCTCGCACCAATCGAGATCGCAGCGGGCCACGATCACCTCGTCGTCAGCGGTCAGGGCCTGCGCGACGATCTGCCCGCTGGGGGCGACGATCAGCGACTGCGCCAGCGAATCGACACCCTCTTCTACACCACCCTTGGCAACACCGACCACCCACGTGCCGTTCTGGTACGCGCCACTCTGCATCACGAGCGCGTTGTGGAAACCCTGCAGGATGTCCTGACTGGGGTCGGGGACGTAGTGAATCGGCGTGTTGTAGCCGCACAGAACCATCTCCACCCCCTGTAGGCCCATCACCCGATATGTCTCGGGCCAGCGACGATCGTTGCAGATCGCCATACCGATCAGGCCACCAAAAGCCCGCCACACACCGAAGCCATCCGGGCTCGGCTCGAAGTAATAGCGCTCGGCATGCTGAAAAGGTCGATCGGGCTCGTTGTGCTCATGACCCGGAATGTGCGTCTTCTTGTACGTCGCCACGATGCTGCCATCGCGTTCCACGAGGGTCTGCACGTTCCACCGATGGCCGTCGCCATCGAGCAGGGCATAGCCGAGGCAGAACCCGACTCCGAGTCGCTTGGCTTCGTCGAACAACGGCTGCGTGTCGGGGTTGGGCATCGCCCGCTCATACCAGTGATCAGCTTCGGTGATGTCGTCGAGGAACCACCGCGAAAAAAAGGTGGTGAGCGCCAACTCGGGGTACACCACCAGTTCGGCACCCATGGCGTGTGCCTGATGCAGCATTGCAATCAGGCGTTGGACGACCTGTGCGCGGGAGTGCTCACGTTGCACCGGCCCCATCTGGGCGGCGGCGACGGTGAGGATGCGAGACATTGCGCAACGATAACCGGTGACGGAGCGACTCTCGGATCGCCGGAGTGAGTAGGCACTGAGTACCGTTGCCGGTCATGGGTAACGGCGCAGGCGAACCTTCCATCGAAGACTTCGAGAAGCAGGCCACCGACTTTCTCGATGCCAACGCCGCGTTGCTTGAGGCAGAGCAGAGGTTCGTCTGGGGCGAGGGCAGCGATCGAGTCGTCGTCTTTGAAGAGAAGGACACCGTCGCGGAACTGGCCGACTTGGCGACTGCGTGTGAATGGCGGCGCCGGAAGTTCGACGCCGGCTTCGGCTGGATCAGCGGTCCGAGCAAGTACGGCGGCCGGCAGCTTCCAGCCAGTTACGAGCGCTCCTACCTGCGACTGGAAGCTCAGTACAAGGTGCCCAACCAGAACGCGTTCACGATTGGCCTCGGGATGGTGGCACCGACGATCCTCGCCCACGGCAGCGACACCGCGCGCGACCTGTACCTGCGGCCGATGTATCGCGGTGACATCGTCGGCTGTCAGCTGTTCAGCGAACCTGGCGCCGGCAGCGACCTGGCGAGCCTGCAAACCAAAGCCGAACGCGACGGCGACGAATGGGTCATAACCGGGCAGAAGGTGTGGACTACCGGCGCCCAGTACAGCGACATCGGCGAAGTGATCGCCCGCACCGACCCGACGCTTCCCAAGCACAAGGGGCTCACCGGTTTCGTGGTCAATATGCGCGCCGAGGGAGTGGAGGTGCGCCCGCTGCGCCAGATGACCGGCGGTTCGAGCTTCAACGAGGTCTTCTTCAACGAGGTGCGAGTACCCGACGACCACCGGCTCGGCGACGTGAACAGTGGCTGGAACGTCGCGTTGACAACCTTGATGAACGAACGCGCCGCCATCGGGGCCGGCGGCGGCGGTGGCGGCGGCGTGAACATGTACACCCGCGTCATCGAGATGGTGCGTCATTTCGGACTCGACAGCGATCCACTTGTGCGCGATGAACTCGCCGACCTGTTGATCCACCATCGGGTTGCCGGCTACAACAACAAACGAGCGCTCGACAAAATCAAAGCCGGGCAGCTGCCCGGGCCGGAGATGAGCATCGCCAAGTTGACCGGCACATTGAATGCGAGTCGGCTGAGCGCGTTTGTTGCAAGAGTCCTCGGACCGCGGTTGGTGGCCGATACCGGTGAATGGGGAACCTACGCATGGAGTGCGCTGGTGCTCGGTACACCGGGCGGCCGTATCGCTGGCGGCAGTGACGAGATCATGCGCAATATCGTCGGCGAGCGCGTACTCGGACTTCCGAAGGACCCTGGTATCGACAGCAAGTCAGCCTTCAACAAACTCACCCTCCCCCGCGGGTGACGCCGAGCGCAACACACCGAGTGTGTTAGGCAGTCGCGACTGCGGTGTGCAGACCGTGCTCGTTGGCCCAGCGTCCGACATCGCGGCCCTCCAACGCCGCGGCCAGCAGATCCGGGAACACGTCGGGAGTGCAGGCGAACGAAGGCACTCCAAGGTGGGCCAGCACAGCAGCCTGCGTGTGATCGTAAGCCGGTGCCCCCTCATCGCTGAGCGCGAGCAACACCACCACGCACACACCACTCTGCGTCAGCGCGCCAATGCGTTCATGCAGCAGTGCGGCGTTGCCACCTTCGAACAGGTCGGTAACCAGGATCATCACGGTGTCGGCCGGCCGGGTGACGAGTTGTTGGCAGTAGCCAACCGCTTGCGCGATGTCGGTACCGCCACCGAGTTGCACCCCGAACAGGACATCGACCGGGTCGTGCAGTAGCGGGGTCAGGTCGGCAACGGCGACATCGAAGGCAATCACGTGGGTGCGCAGCGCCGGGATCGAGGCCAGCACGGCACCGAACACGGACGCATACACGACGCTGTCAGCCATGCTGCCGGACTGATCGATGGCGACGATGACGTCGCGGGCCAGGCTGCGTTGCCGGCGGCCGTAACCAACGAGACGCTCGGGCACAACGGTGCGCTGTTCGGTTAGGTAATGACGCAGGTTGGCGTGGATAGTACGACCCCAATCGATGTCGCTCGGCCGTGGTCGACGGCTTCGTTGTGACCGAGCCAACGCACCGTGCACCGCTTGCTTGGTGTGGGCCGCCAATCGCTGGCGAATCTCGTCGACAACTTGCACGATCAACTGACGGGCGGTAGCGCGGGTGGCATCGGGCAGCAGCTTGTTCAGCTCGACCAACAACGTCACCAGATGTAGATCGGGTTCGACCGCGCGCAACATCTCCGGCTCGAGCAGAAGTTGGCGCAGGTTGAGACGGTCGATGGCGTCGCGCTGTAGTACCTGCACCACGCTCGTTGGAAAGTAGCGGCGGATGTCGCCCAGCCAACGAGCCACTGCCGGCGCCGAAGAACCGAGTCCGCCGGCACGCGACTTGTCGCCACGCTTTGCCGATCTCCCCTCGTACACGGCCGCCAGCGCCGCGTCGATACGCGAGTCCTGGCCGTCGAGCGCGAAGGCTGTCACACCGCCGCCGCCGGAGTGCTCATCGGCGCCGCCGAGGACCATGCGCCATCGACGCAGGCGCTCGTTCTCGCTGACTCTCCCGCTCATCGGGCAACACCCAGGAGTTGACGCACGGTCTCGAGACCGGCGGCGGCGCGCAGGTCGTCGACACCAGCACCGAAACCGTCCCCGGAAACGGAGACCTGGTCGGCGAGCAACAGACCGAGTTGGCGACGTTCTGCCACCTCGAACGAACCGAAGGTGCGACGTAGCAGCGGCACCGTCGCAACGAACGAATCAGGAGCCAACGACGAAACCCACCCGTCGATCAGGTCGAGCAGTTCACGGTCATGGAGCAAGACGGTGCCGCTGCCGGCAACGAAGCCCTCGACGAAGGACGCCCCGACCGCCGGCGATGTGCCCACCGACAGCGCGCGCGAGAGCCTGTGACCCACTTGCGCTCGGTTCCAAGCTCCGCCGTCGTGCAGTAGCCGCGACGCCCGCCCCTGCACCAACCCGTGCACATCATGGCGCTCGGCCACGAGCATGAGCACCGCCGGCCACTCGGTTCGCCGCAGTGGATGGTCGGTCAGGGCCAGTGCCGCTTGAACTGCAGTTAGACGATCAACCATGGAGGCTGCAGCATCGTCATCCAGCGATCGACACGACATCAGCATGCCCGCCAGGACCCGGACGACGAGACCGTCGAACACCCTGCGCAATGACGGAGCGTCCGTGCCACGCACATCGCCGTAGCGCAGAGCTCGAGCAAGGGGCCCGAGCGTGTCGATCAACTGCACGACATCGGGATCGTGCGCTGCCTGCGCCTCCACCCGAACGACCACCGGTTGCACTGCCTCGGGCAGATCGGCAAGCAGCGCGGTCTCCAGGATCTGCACCATGTCGGCGAGTGTCATCGCTTCTGCCGCGCGTTCGAGCAAGCGATTGGCAGCCGCACCGCGCACGGTTGTTCCGTACGCGGACAACTCGATTACACGGATCGTAAGTTCCGGCTCCCAGCGCAGCAGCCAGGTTTCGCGGAACGTTCCGCTACTGCCGCGACCTGCTTCGACAACACCCCAGGCGACATCGAGCGCGCATAGGCGATGCAATAGCACTGAGCGGGCTCGCCCATTTGGTTTACGCACGTCGAGTTCCACGGTCTGCGCGTCGGCAGCGGGCCGCAGGCGAACGCGACGCTGCTGTGCACCGAGATCGCGCGCGAGTGGCACCTGGGGTGCGTCGTCGGGAACTTCGCCGATCGTGTCGCCGACGATCAGTTCGCGGTCGATCAGTGCCAGACCAGTGCTTCCCGCCATCACAGTGTCGGCCGCGTCGAGAACCTCCGCGAGGCCAGGCCGGGGTCGCAGTCTCAAGGTCGCCAGTGCTTCAGCGGTACGTGTGGCCGCGATCAGGTGCTCTGGGCTCGCCGACATGCCGCGCTCGCGCAACAAGCGCCCGGCTCGGACGAACCACCGGCTGATGCCGGTCGGGCCCGGGTGACGGAATACGTGCGAGTACCAACCCGGGCTGCGCACCCCGGCGCCATAGCCGGTTGCGCTCGCCAGCCGCCGATGAGTCCACGGCACCCACGAAACGCCGACCTTCACCTTCGACAACCCGCGCAACGTACGGGCATCGACAACGGCTGACGGCATCGGCTCGCCGAGCGCGGGAACATGCCAGGCACCGCACACGACCGCGATGCGTTGGAAGTCGTCGGCAACAGCTCGACGAAGCGCCTGCCGCATGTGCGCCTCTCTACGTGCCTCGCGCCACGAGCCGGCCCCCGATTCGCCGCGCACGGCCGACATCGCCTCGGCGATCGCTTCGAACGCAGGCAGGCCGTCGCCGCGATGTTCGATGACGTCGTCCCACCATCGTTCCGGATCAGGGTCTCCTGCCGCCACAGCCAGCGCGGCCAGCGGATCGCCTACCGGGTGATCGGCCAGTTGCAGTTCGCCGTCGCCATCAGTGTCGACATCATCGGCAAGGGAATTCGTCAGCGGCAGGTCTATGGCCCGCACGGGCACGCGATTCCTCACCGCCCAAGTGAAAGCTTGCCACTCGGGACTGAACTCGGCGAATGGCAGGAATTCAGCGCGCGCCGGCCGTTCGAGCACGTAACCGAGCAAGGCCACCGGCGGCACCAGTTGGGCGTGACCCACCCAGGCCAGCGCCGACTCGCAATCTGCGGGTAGTTCGACGAGTACGACATCGGGCTGCAGTTCGTCGAGCACTCGTACAACTGAACGCGCCGAGCCAGGGCCGTGATGTCGGACACCCAACAGGTGAACGACCGGAACCTGACGTGACGCCGGGCTGACGGTCATGTCATTGCAGATACAACGTCGGTCTGCGAGAAGTCACTGCCCACGAACAGCAACGGCTCACTTCGGTCAATGGCCGCCGCGTAAGCGAAACAGTCGCCGAGATTCAGCCCGGCCCGATGCCGGCCCTTGCCGAACCGACGCCAGCCGTTAATCGCCTCGCGGGCCTGAGGCGCATCCACCGCAATGACTTCCACGGAGAATCGATCGAGTAGCGACTCTACAATCCGGGCACCTTCGACCCCCGCGCGAGCTTCTGCCACGATCAGAAGTTCCACCACTGTCACCGCGCTAATGCAACACGGTTCGCTGTTAAGCGCTGCTTCTATCGCCGGACGCAGTGGTTCGTCAAGTAGTACCGCCATCACGGCTGACGTATCGATGACCATCAGCTCGGGAGACCATTCTCGTCGTAGCCGAGGATCTCGTCCTCGGACCTGGCGTCAAGCACGGGCAGGCGCTTGAAATCGTCGATCAGGTCGTCGATAGAACGTCGCCGACGACGACTGCGACGTTCCTCGGCAAGTCGTTGCTCCAAAGAATTGACGATGACATCGGTCAACGACTCTCCCGTTAGGGCTGCCAACTCGCGAGCCAACTGATCCGCTCGGTCGTTCTTGATACTGAGTGCCATTCTAGAAGTATACCCTCTAATATATAACTACATACAGCTGACGGCTCACAATCCGCGACAGGCTTCGTAGAAGTCGACCCACTCGGCCCGATCGCGCACGACTGCCTCCAAGTACTCACGCCATGCCACCGAGTCGTGAACGGGATCCTTCACCACTGCACCCACGATGCCGGCCGCCACATCGGCGGAGCTGAGTCGTCCGTTGCCGAAGTGAGCGGCGAGAGCAACACCGTTGGTGACAACCGAGATCGCTTCAGCGGTGGAGAGCGAGCCACTCGGAATTTTCAGGCTCACCCGTCCGTCCTCGGTGGCACCGGCGCGCAATTCGCGAAAGATGGTCACGACTCGGCGGATTTCGTCGTTGGCAGCAGGGACAACGGGTAGTCGCAATGCGGCGCCGAGTTCGCCCACGCGCCGCTCGACAATCGCCACTTCCTCCTCGATATCGGTGGGCAGCGGTAACACCACCGTGTTGAATCGGCGTCGCAGCGCCGCCGAGAGATCGTTGACGCCGCGATCGCGATCATTAGCGGTGGCGATGACGTTGAACCCGGCAATCGCCGGCACCTCACCACCGAGCTCGGGCAGCGGCAGTGTCTTCTCGCTGAGCACTGTGACCAAGGCGTCTTGCACGTCGCTGGGCATGCGAGTCAGTTCTTCCACGCGCGCAATCGAGCCCCGCTCCATTGCGCGATAGATCGGGCTGGGCACCAGCGCGGCCACACTCGGCCCTTCCGCAAGTAGCCGCGCATAGTTCCAGCCGTAACGCAGCTGTTCCTCGGCCGTTCCGGCGGTGCCCTGTACCAGCAAAGTCGAGTCGCCGCTGATCGCCGCCGCCAGATGCTCGCTCAACCACGTCTTGGCGGTGCCGGGAACACCGAGCAACAGCAGCGCGCGATCGGTGGCGAGCGTCGCGACGGCGATCTCGACCAGACGGCGACGACCGACATACTTCGGCGTGATGACGCTGCCGTCGGCCAACTTGCCGCCGAGCACGTAGGTGACCACGGCCCACGGAGAAAGACGCCAACTGGGTGGTCGCTCACGATCGTCCGCCTTGGCGAGCGCCGCCAGTTCGTGTGCAAATTCCTGCTCGGCGTGGGGACGCAATATCGAGTTCGTCGCAGTCACGGTCTTGTCGGCCGAGACACGGCCTTGTCGAGGTTGGCTCATGCTGGCTCCAGTTCCGTGAGCATGTGATGACGAAGTCGCGCGAGGTCGGCGAGAGCGAACGCGAGGCCGATAGATGGCGACGATGGATCGACGCTACCGACGGCCTTGACGACCGCCGGCAACGCGTCCGCGCGAACGCGGGCAACGAGGTTGACGAGTACGGCACGGTGTGCGGACCCGAACCGCGCGCTGGCCAAGCCCGTTGCCAATGTGCGCGCCACTTCGCCGGCCTCGGCAGTGAGCAACGGAACAAGGTCGGGCACGACCGGCAATGCCGGTAGCTCGGCCGCCGTTGCCTCTTGTGCCGCGACCTGTTTGGCCACGCAGGCCAAAGGCGGCGACCATTCGATCATCCAAAGGCCGAGGGGCCCGGCAGCCAACAGGGCGCGGGCGTGCCGGACGGCGTCGGCGCGATGGCGGGCGAGCACCGTGGGCACCAGTTCTGGTGCCAACCGCCAACCATTGCGCACCACCGTCAACAGCCATTCGTCTTCGAGTACGGGCCAATCGGCGACGACACGCCACCATGTTGCCGTCGCGAGGGCGGGCGAAGCCGGGCGCGCATCCGCAAGCGGTGGGGCGACACTCGCCACCGGCGCGCCGGCCAGTAGCCCAGCACGCCGCACCACCACCGTCGCGGCCACTTGCCGAAGCATCCGCTGCGATGGCGTCGGTAGTGGATCGTCGGCGGCGAGGTCGGCAAGTCCGCCGCGCAGGGGCACGGGTGGCTCGCGACGATCGGTGCCAAGCAGGGCGACAGTGACCAGTCGATCCCAGTAGTCGGCAATCGATACCTCGCCTTGGGTGGTGCCGATCATGCCGTCGCCGCCAGGAAACTGCGATCGGCGGTGGGACCGATATCGATGGCGCGGTCGGCGAGGTGAACAGTGAGCGGAACCATTCCGAGCGGCGTCCACTCGGCTGTTATGGCCACCGGACGCCCGGCGCTGCATGCAAGTAGTTGGCCGACACCGGGGGTGATGCGGTTGTTTTGATCGACGAGCGGCACCGAACCGGTGGCATCGGTGAGGACCCAGCGACCGTTGTGGCGCGCCGGCGCGGCCAGCACGCACACCGGATAGCGCTCTAGCCACGGCTCCACGGCCACGGCCATGCCGACCTGCGCACATGCCGCGGCGACCGAACCGGCAGCACCGAGCTGGCTGCGCAATGCGTCGCCATCGGTGCGCGGTTCGGAATGACGCGGCCCGACAAGCGCGCGTAGGCCGAGCGCACCGGGGTATCGAAAGAGATCGGCTTCGACGACTGAGCCAACCGCCAACGAGTCATCGAGGCTCTGCCCGTAGGCAGCGAACGACAAGGCCAGCGCCCACCTCTCGCACTGTTCGCCGCGCAGCCACAGGCGCCGCACTTCGATCCGGTCCTCACGATTGTCGCTGCGGCCCATCACCGCCCAGTGATCGGTGTGCGGCACGCCGGCAAGCACATCGGCCTGGCGTACTTGCCAACCGATCGCCGCTGCCACCGAATCGGCGAGGCTCGTCGGCAACGACCCGAGATGGCCGCCGGCACTAGCCAGTAGGTGCAATGCACCCAGCTCGGCCAGCACGTGCTCATGCCAGTCGGGATTTGCGCCGACCATTCCTGCAAGGCGACGAACGCGGTTGGCCAGACCACCGACTTGAGCATCGATCAGGCGCCCGGCCAAGCCATCCCAGGTGGAGTAGTTGGCCAGCACCGGATCGCCGAGCCCGGTGCGCAAGCGATCTTCAAGCCAGCGGTTCAACTCACCGAGACCGGCGGCCATACGCGCTACACGGTCGTCGCGAGTGCTCTTCGGGTCGCGATCGGGAGGAGCAGCGGAAGCAGCGTCGGACCCGAGGTCCGACGCTGTCGTCGCCACCTTCGATGGAAGTACAGCTACGGCCTCGGGCTTCTCTGCACGCTTGGCCAGCCAGGTCGCGGCGAAACCTGGAGCCTGCCCGGCGGGCACGAGCCCGCGCACCCACAACAGCAGCAGACCGAGCGAGTGTTTGCACGGCAACACCCGGCTGGGACAACTGCAGCGGTAAGCGACGGCAACGTGATCGACCACACACTCGTAGGGCTCGGCGCTGCCTCCGATGAAGCGTCCCCACACCGCCCGGTCGTCGCAACCGGTGCCGACCCAGCGGGTCGGTGTGGCCAGGGGTTGCGCGGCGGCGATCGAGGACGGCTTGGGCGCAAGCGCGAAGACCTGCTCGATCTGCCACACCTGCGCGGGAATCGTCGCATCCGTCACTGGCTCCACGGTAGCCACGGGGTGCAACGCAGTGACGCAGGCATTCCCGGCCGGTACTCTGCGGGTATGGCCTGGGGCAACGACGCCGCCGATGCGCGGCTGCACGGTACACAAATCGCCGAGAGCGTGATCGACCTGATCGGCAATACGCCGCTGGTGGTCCTGAAACGGATCACCGAACTACACGACCTCCCCTGCGTGCTGGCCATGAAGATGGAGACGAACAACCCGGGCGGCTCGTCCAAGGATCGCCCGGCACTGGAGATGATCCTCGCCGGCGAGCGCGACGGCCTGCTGCAACCCGGGGGAACGATCGTCGAGCCGACCAGTGGCAACACTGGCGTCGGGCTGGCGATCGTGGCCGCGCAACGCGGCTACAAGTGCGTGTTCGTGATGACCGACAAGGTCGCGCCAGAGAAGGTCAGCCTGCTGCGCGCCTATGGCGCCGAGGTTGTCGTGTGTCCGGTGGCGGTGCCCCCGGAAGATCCGCAGAGCTACTACAAGGTTGCCGAACGCCTCACGGTGGAGCGCAAGGCGTTCCGGCCCAATCAATACGCCAATCCCAACAACCCGCTCGCACACGCACTCACCACCGGCCCCGAGTTGTGGGCACAGACCGATGGTCGCATCACACACTTCGTAGCCGGTGCCGGCACCTGCGGAACGATCACGGGCACGGCGCGATATCTGAAGCAGCAGAACCCGAGGGTGCGCATCATCGCCGCCGACCCCGACGCCTCCGTGTTCAGCGGCGGCTCTGGCCGGCCCTATCTGGTGGAAGGTGTCGGCGAAGACTTCTACCCAGCCGCGTGGGCACCAGAGTTGTACGACGAAGTAATCCCGGTCAGCGACGAAGAATCCTTTCTGGTCGCACGCCAGGTCAGCCGTGAGGAAGGAATCCTGATCGGCGGGTCGGGCGGTCTTGCGGTCGCAGCCGCGATCAAAATCGCGAAGTCGGCCGACCCCGACGACATCGTTGTCGTGCTCAACCCCGACTCCGGCCGTGGCTATCTATCGCGGGTGTTCGACGATCGCTGGATGGCCACCTTCGGATTCCTTCAGGAATCCGATGAGTGCATCTCGACAGTGCTCGGCACCCGCGGTGACACGCCGTCGTTGCTCTACGTCAATCCCGCCACCTCGGTTCGCGACACGATCGATCTCATGCGCGCCAATGGGATCAGCCAACTGCCCGTGTGCAAGAACACTCCCCCCTTCGCAGCCGCCGAGGTCTCCGGCGCAGTGGACGAGTTGGACCTGATGGAGGCCGTCTATCACGACCCGGCGGTAATGAAGAAGCAAGTGGAGTCGGTGATGGGGCCGAAGTTGCCCACGATCGGCGCCGGACAGGCAGTTTCACTGGCCGTGTCGATGCTCGACAGTTCGCCCGCGCTGTTGGTTCTGGCAGGTGGCCGGCCGCTGAGCGTGCTGACGCGCACCGACCTGCTCACCTACTTCGAGGCTGTAAATCATGGGTGAGATCGAAGAGAATGCAACGCAGCAGCAATGGGGTTTCGACACCCGTGCCATTCACTCGGGCCAGCAACCCGATCCGACAACCGGTGCCGTCGTTACCCCGATCAGTCTCAGCACGACGTTCGCGCAGGACGGCGTCGGCAACCACAAGGGCTTCGAATACAGCCGCAGTGGCAACCCCACGCGTTCCGCCTACGAATCGCAGATCGCAGCGCTGGAAGGTGCCGCCCACGGTCTTGCATTCGCCAGCGGCTTGGCGGCAGAGGACAACGTGTTGCGCCTGTTCCAGCCCGGCGACCGAGTCTTACTGGGCAACGATGCCTACGGCGGCACCTACCGACTGATCAGCAAGGTGCACACCCACTTGCCGTGGACGGCGATAGATCTGCTCGACGTCGACGGCCTCGCGCGTGACTGGCCGCCCGACGCGAAGTTGGTGTGGTTGGAGACGCCCACCAATCCGCTATTGCGATGCTTCGACATCGAAGCGATCTGCTCGCTCGCCCACGACCGCGGCGCGGTGGTGGTCGTCGACAACACGTTCGCGACGCCGTATCTACAGCAGCCGCTCCCGCTGGGGGCCGACATCGTCGTGCATTCGGCGACGAAATACCTGGGCGGCCACAGCGACGTTGTCGGTGGCTTCGTTGCCGCCGACGACGACGGGTTGGTGCAACGGCTGCGTTTCACGCAGAACGCGGCCGGCGCAGTTCCTGCACCGTTCGACTGCTACCTCGCCCTACGCGGCGCCAAGACACTCGCCGTGCGAATGGAGCGCCATTGCAGCAACGCGCGCGCCATCGTCGATCTATTGGTTGGGCATCACGCGATCGAGCGCGTCCTCTATCCGCAACTACCCGATCACCCCGGCCACCGCGCCGCCGCCAAACAGATGCGCGACTTTGGTGGCATGGTCAGCTTCACCCTGCAAGCCGGACGCGATGCTGCGCTGCGCGTGGCGGCCGCGACCGAGTTGTTCACACTCGGCGAGAGCCTTGGCGCAGTCGAGAGCCTGATCGAGCACCCCGGCCAAATGACCCACGCCTCCGCCGCCGGGTCGCCGCTGGAGGTGCCCGACAACCTGGTGCGTCTCAGCGTCGGCATCGAAACAGCCGCCGATCTGGTGGCCGACCTCGGCCAAGCCCTCGAACGCGCCTGAATACACACCAAATCGGTATACAACGATCTCGATAAGTCATACAATGGACTTCATGAACGGGGCCACGTACACGACAACCGTGATGAAAGTCTCCCGCAACGGGCAGATCTCGATCCCGGCTGAGGTACGCAAGCGCTGGAACACCGACCGCGTGATCGTCAGCGACACATCGGCCGGGCTTATTGTTCGGCCCTTCGACCCCGATTTCGTTCGATCGCTGATGGGGAAGTATCGCCACTTG
The DNA here is from genome assembly GCA_016213665.1 of Actinomycetota bacterium. Lineage (GTDB taxonomy): Bacteria > Actinomycetota > Acidimicrobiia > Acidimicrobiales > Ilumatobacteraceae > UBA668. The sequence continues at coordinate 23,827 of JACQZX010000063.1, forward strand.
GCCACAGAAACCGTCGACGAGGGCCGCCGCGCAGCGCGCGAAGAACAGGCCGAGCGGGAGGACCAACGTGATCGTGCTCGACGCGTACGCTCTGGAAGCGTTCCTGAATCTGGAGCCGGCGGGTCCGCTCGTCCGTGACCTGATTCTGTCGGGCGAACAGATACTGATCACTGCGGTCAATCTCGCTGAGACGGCGGATCGGATGATCAGGTTGAACGGCTCTACTCGCGACGAACTCGAGAGCGACGTGCTCGGTCTCGGCGTCACCGTCACCAGTGTTGACGCCACCGTTGGCTTTGATGCCGCGGCGCTACGCGCCAGTCACTATCACCGCGGCCGCCGAGCCGTCAGCCTGGCCGACTGTTGCGCAGCCGCGCTCGCTCTCGATCGCGATGCGCTGCTCGTTTCCAGCGATCCGGCACTCCTCGGATTGATGCACGACGAAGGTGGCCACTACCAGGCGTTGCCGGACAGCAGTGGCCGGGTGTGGTCGCGAGCAATCAAGGATTGACGAAGTTCACAGACCAGTCGTAATCGCCTGAGCGACGCGCCGGCCGCTGCGCAGAGCGCCTTCCATGTACCCGACGAAGCCGTCGACATGTTCACCGGCAAGCCACATCGCGCCGTGACGCGCGTGCAGAGCATCCTGAGCAGCAGTCCACTGTCCGCGACCGAAGCAGGCGTAAGTGCCCAGGCTGTGTCGGTCGTTGGTCCAGTCGGTGACCACTCTCTCGCCGGCAAGGCCCTTGGCACCAGGGAAGACCCGATCTATCTCGCGCACCAGTTGGTCGGGAGCTTCCGGCAACGACACGAAGGCTGCACCGTCGTGTGAGGCAAGCAGATTGGTCAGCACGCCCGTGTCACCGGGTTGGTCGTCGGTGGTCTCCCACAATTGCCCCCACACGCGGTCACTCATCACCGTGCCGTTGCGTGCGTAGTCGCGCCAGATGCGACGCTCGAATTGCACGCTGATCTTGCCGCCGACTCCGTAGCCGATGGCGCGCAACTCCGCGGGACAATCGGACCACAGTCGCGAAAGAACTGGCAACGGCACGGCAGCAACGAGAGCGTCGGCAGTGTGCACCACCCCATCGACCATCGCCACCGAACCGTTCGCGGCATCGATCGACTGCACGGCCGAACGCAGCCGAACAGAATCGCCCAGGCGTGCCGCCAGGCCGACGGCGAGTTGATCGTTGCCACCGACCACGCGGTGGCGCTCACGCAGTGGCTGCTGCTGCCGGCTGGCGACCTGTGCAGCAAAACACTGGCTGACTTCGTCGGGGGGCAGCATGAACTCGGTTCGGATGTCGCGACCGATCACCAACCGCGAGATTGCCGAGAGCGACAACACGCTCATCACGTCCGCGAGCGTCCCACCCTCGAATTCCATCGTCGGGCTCAGCGCTGCGACGGCGTTGTCCCAGCGGGCGATGTGGTCGGTGAGGAGCGGTTGCAAATTCATCGGCACCGCTCGGCCACCGGCGTCGACGAGTGTGGCTTTGGAGTCGATACCACCGTCGCGTTCGGTGAGTTGCAAGCCGAGTTCCTCCGCCACCCCCCGGACTGCGGTGTGGTTGCCATCGATGAACTCTGCACCGCGCTCGGCAGTCTGGCCGTTGGAGAAGCGATGACTGAACACGCGACCGCCGACTCTGTCGCGTGCTTCGAGCACTACAACTTCGGCACCTGACTGTCGCAGAGCGGTCGCGGCCGAGAGGCCGGCGAGACCGGCTCCGATGACGACGACATCGGCCATCAGCGCAGCGCCATCAGAAAAGCGTGGGGTGTTCGAGCTTCGAGGCAGGCCCCAGCTCGCGCGGCACGCCCGGCCAGGGCACGAAGTGATCCATGAATACCCACGTACGACGATGAATCGCCGAGGGGCCGTAACCCTGTAACGCCGTCTTGTGTAGGGGGCACGGATAGCCCTTGTTGGTGTCGAAGCCCCAATGCGGGAAGTCTTCCGCCGCTGCGCGCATCTGTCGATCGCGAGTGACCTTGGCGAGAATGCTGGCGGCGGCCACCGAGAGGCACAACCGGTCGGCCCTGACCCTCATCTCCACCTTGGCAACGCAAGGTGTGACGAAGTTCCAGCTGCCATCGACAACGGCCACGTCGGGCCTAACACCCAGTGACTCGATGGCGCGTCGCGCGGCCAACTTCTGTGCGGCCGACATTCCCAATTCGTCGCACTCTTGCTGACTGGCAGCGCCAACCGCCCACGCGTCACACCACGCGGCGATGCGATCGAACAGAAACTCACGGTTGGGTTCGGTGAGTAACTTGGAGTCGCGCACGCCGTTCACTCGTTTCTCGCGTGGCAGCACCGCCGCACCAACCATCAGCGGACCCGCCCAGGCGCCACGGCCGACCTCGTCGATGCCGACGACTACGTGGTGACCGGCAGCCCACAATTCCTTTTCGATGGTGCGTGACGGCGCGCGCCCGGCCATCAGAGCAACACGAGGGCGGCGGGACCAGCAGCGACCTCGCCGACTCGCCACCAACCATCGCTGAGCACGGCTGCGGAGCTTGGATCGACCGCCGCCAGCAGGCCACCAGAAGTTTGCGGGTCCATGCAGAGTGCCTCGCCGGCGGCACTCGCTGTCGATCGAACGTGCGACTGGACATATTCGCGGTTGCGCGCATCGCCTCCTGTGCGGATTCCGCGGGTGGCAGCTTCCCGCGCTCCGGGGTAGGCAACGATGCCGTCGGTGTGCACAATCACCTGCACATTGCCGCGCTCGGCCATCTCCCACCCGTGCCCGGCAAGGCCATAGCCGGTAACGTCGGTGACGGCGTGAACGGCGGCTCCCAGCGCCTGCAACTCCTCGGAAGCAACCCGGTTCAGTCGCCGCATACCGGCTATCGCCGCGGCTTTGTCCGCTTGCGACCCCGCAGCCAGCGCCAGCCCTGTACCGATCGGCTTGCTGAGTATCAGCACGTCACCGGCAAGCGCACCGCCCTTGCGAAAGACGCGCTGTGGATGCACGACCCCTTGCACCGCCAGGCCGAAGATCGGTTCCGGGTTGCGGATGGTGTGGCCACCGGCAATCGTGCCGCCTGCCTCGGCGACGACGAGCGCGGCTGCCTCGAAGATGGCCGTGATCGCGTCGCGGGGGAAGTGTTCCGGAAAGGCGGCGACGTTGACCGCGACTACGACGCGCCCACCCATTGCGAAAACGTCGCTGCACGCGTTGGCCGCTGCGATCGCCCCGAAGTCGGCGGGGTGATCGACCAGTGGCGGGAAGAAGTCGGTAGTGCTCACCAGCGCGACGTCGGGCGACACCTGGTAGATCGCGGCATCGTCGAACGGTGCCAACCCGACGAGCAATGACGGGTCGGCACCTGCGGGCATGTCGCGCACCAAATCGGAGAGCAGCGAAGCCCCCCACTTGGCGGCGCAGCCGCCACACGACGTCCACTCGGTCAGGCGCAGGTCGGCGAACTGATCGACCAAATCCTGAGAGCGAAGATCCATGGGGGAAGCCTACGGTGTCGGTACGTATTGAATTGGGCCGCACACCTCCCTCGTCGAATCCTGACGTTCGGGCGGGGTGGGTACCGCACCCTCGGCAGCGATGACATGCGCGGTGGCCTTGCGAATCGCGGAGCGCACCAAGTTGAGTCCGGCTAGTCCGGGGAGCGCGTCGATGCGGTCCTCGACGCGATCGACCAACTCCGTCCCCTCACCCGCCCCGAAGAGGTAGGCGGTGGTGAACGACGTCTCGATCTTGGGCACGTCGCCACTGCCAACGACATCCCATTGATGACGTAGGAACCAACGGGTCACCTTTTGGGCACGACGATCCGCGAGCAAGTCACGGGCATAGCTCGCGTAGTAGCCGGCATGGCGACCCTCCTGGCGCATGATGCGCCCGAGTAGCTCGGTGAGCGTCGGATGATCGGCGATCCGGGAGAGGCGGCTGTACCCCGCTTGGGCCGTCCACTCGTTGATCGCTCCCCACGTCATGTGCACCGCCGGGAACTTGCGCACAGCGGACCCGAGCGACCAGAAAACGAGCGGACTCCACGACAGCGCGCGCTTGTTGAGCTGCCGCATCGACTTCAGCCGCGGGTCGTGCGCGGGCCGGTCGTGCGCCGCCAACACTTGTCCGAGCGCCTGCCCGTGCCAGTACTCCTCATAGTTCCACAGTGTCAAGAAGGCAGTGAATTGTGGGTCCTGCCATGCCGGTGTAACCAGCAGCTCCCGCAGGTAAAGCACAGTCTGATACTCGATGTCGTGCATATAGGTCAGGCACCGCAGCACATCGGGGTGGAGTGGATTGCGCCGGAAGGATTCGAAGTCGAGGTCGTCGGTGCGGAGTCGACCCCCTTGCTCCTGGAATTTCTCGATCGATATCGCCATATGTCTTGTTCGCAGCTGATCGAGGACTGGATCGCCCCTTACCCTTGAATTGTTCGGACCTACTCTGGACTAGGACGAGGCGCCCCCGTAGCGACGAAGCCCCCGCTGCCAGAACCAACGAGACAACGCCAACAGCACGACCGTGGTAGCGCCCGCCACGGTGACTGCTTGCCAGGTGAGCCGACCGGTGACCGCCTCCGACGGCACGGTGACCGCAAATGCCAGCGGCACCAGGAAGGTCAGGCCGTACTTCAGCCAGCCCGGATAGATACCCACGGGGTACTGGCCGGCGCGGTACACGCCGTCGAACAGCTCCTGCACCTCGTTCATGCGTACCAACCAGAACGAGGCGGAAGCCAGCATTAGCCAGAAGCAGTAGATCGCCACCAAGCCGATGGCCAAGATGCCGACAAACGCTACGATCGCCTGCCAGCCAACCCCGTCACCGATCTGTATTAGGGCAATCACGAGCACGATAAGTCCCACCCCCACATCGGTGAGTTGCCAGAGCCGCACATCGCGCACACTCACCAGGACCTGTGCGTCGGCAGGCTTGGTGAGTGCAAAGTCGAGCCTGCCCTCGCGTACGTCTTCCACGACTCGCTGCATGTTGGGTTGAATGACTGAACGAATCATCCCACCGACGATGGTGAACACGCCCATCACCGCCAACAGCTGTGGTCGGGTCCAGCCGCCCAAGTCGTCGGTCTGCGAGAACACAAGTGCGAGCGCGGTCAGTCCCGTGGCGATCGTGAGCAGCGATTGCACGAGTTGAATGAAGAAGTTGACTCGATACTGCACCTCGTTCATCACGCCAACCCGTAAGAACGTCAGCGCCAGACGGGCGGCACCGGTGCGATGTGGGTCGCGTCCCTGCATCAGCCACCCACCGAACTGAACCTCGCCACCGCGCGCCGCCACACCATCGCAACGAGCAGCGTGCCGACACCGATCCACAAAGACTGCATCGCTAGACCTTCTAACAACTCCCGTTGCGTTATCGGGCCGGTGAGCGAGGTAATTGGGAAGGCGAACGTCCAGCGGAAGGGGAACGCCCACGACAGCTGTTGCGCCCACTTCGGCATCAGCTGCATCGGCACCAGCCGACCGGAAAGCAGTAGTTCGGAGAGGAAGTACGCCTCGTAGATCGCGCTGGCGCGCGTCGTCCAGAACGTGATCAGCCCCAGCGCCCATAGAACGAGCGACCGGATCAAGTAAGCGCCCCAGATCGCGAAGAAGAAGACGACGCACTGCAGCACCGATGGATCCAGTGACGGATGGAACACCAGGGCAAGCGCCAGCGCGATCGGTAACCAGAGGATGATCACGACCACCTTGCCCCCGGCGAACTCGCCCAGGTCGTAATGGATCGGATGAACTGGCTTCAAGAGTTGCGATGCGAAGTTGCCCTCTTTGATGCGCCATTCCCAAAAGAACGGCGCGAACACGATATTGACGTTGCGCACCAACATCCACACGATGTAGTACGCCGCGAAGGTGCCGGGGGTGAAACCCTGCACCGAGCCGCCATGGCTGCGAGCAATTGTGCTCCACACGACGAGGTAGATCACCGGTTCGACAATCATGCCGATCATGTAGAAATACGTGGCAGCGCGGTACTGAAATTGGGTGATGATCGACGTTCGCATCAGCGTCAGGTACATCGAGACCATCGCGTGAGGCTTGCTCTCCTCCGCCATCGGCCTAGTCATGGCCGCTGCTCAGACGAGAACAGCCGCTCTATCAAATCTTCGATCGGGGGATCCTCGATCGTCAGATCCACGACGTCGCGCTCGCCCAGTAACTTGCTCGTCGCGGCAGCGATTTCACTACGCGCCGCGCTCACTTTCACTTCCTCGCCATCGGCCAGGCGGGCAGTAATCGTTTTGTCCAAGGAGAAACGATCGGCAAGCGACGCCAACTCCCCGTCGAACAAGATGCGACCGTGGTGAATAACGATCACCCGCTTGCACAGTGCCTGCACGTCGGCCATGTAGTGGCTGGTGAGCATGACGGTCGCTTCGTAGCGCTGGTTGTAGTCGGCAACGAAGGTCCTGATGCGTTTCTGCATCGTGATATCGAGTCCGATTGTCGGCTCGTCGAGGAACAGCACCTTCGGTTGGTGCAACAGCGACCCGGCAATTTCCACTTTCATCCGTTCGCCGAGCGAGAGGTTGCGTACGGGTTTGTTGACGAGGTCGCCGAGGTCGAGCAGTTCGATCATTTCATCGCGTAACCGGACGAAGTCGGCTCGCGGAATGCGGTAGATCGCACGGTTGAGCTCGAAGGAGTCCATCGCCGGTAGATCCCACTGCAGCTGGTTGCGGTTGCCCATCACCAGGGTGATCTGGCGAAGCAACGCGGCGGGCCGCGCGCGCGGCTCGAACCCTAGGACACTGCAGCGGCCACTTGTGGGGTGCAACAATCCCGACAGCAGCTTTAAGGTTGTCGTCTTGCCCGCACCATTGGGGCCGAGAAAGCCGACCACCTCGCCGGCTTGAATGCTGAACGAAACTCCGTCGACGGCTGCAACGTCGCGTGTCTCCCGGTGGAACAGACTGCTTAGCGACGCTTTCAACCCTGCTTCACGCACGGGCACCTTGAACGTCTTACAGAGGTCTTCCACAACCACACCGGATTCCGCGGACGGTTGTTGCATCACGTCAGGCTAGATAATCGAACATCCACCTACGCCGGTATTAACCCAGTGCCGACCAGAGCGCTTCACCTTTCACCTCCGAGGTGGTCCACTGCGGGGCGAGAACGGGTGAACTCAAGCCCACCGGCCCGTCCTTACCCGGGACTTGTTCCCACAGGATTGCCGGTCGATCTCCGTGCCAGCGGACGGCGAATGAGATCGTGCCCGTGGCATCCGTCGGCAACCCGAAGACCTCGAAGTTGACGCCGATCCAGGTACTTGGCAGCCCACCACACAGGAGTTGCGCTCCCCCATCGCGCAGCACGACAAGGCGCTGCTCTACCTGAGCCAAAAGTCGGCTCGACTCGGCTGGCGATTGCTCTGGCAGTTCTGCCGCTCGGGGCAACGTGCTGCGCACCAACGCCAGGTCACGTCGCGCCCGCGACTCGCCGGCCACGGCCAGCACGCGGTCAGCCGCGGCAAGCGCGGCCGACAAGACCCAACTCTCGTCCGGCGACTTTGCCGCCAACTCCAGCGCGTGTGCCAGCTCGGGCAACCATGGCCCGGCGCTCTCACCCATGCGCACAAGTTGGTCGATCGCGAGCAAACATCCCGCAGGATCGTCGGTGGCAGTCGGCGGACCGCATAGTGCGAGTTCGCAGCGAGCCGCAATCACGCGGTCACAGAGACCAGACTCGGGCAGCAACAGCCGCCCGGCGCGATCGACGGTGGCGATCCATCCGCGAGCGACAGCCGCGGCCGCGGGTAGGCGGCTCGCAAGCCCGGTCGGGAACACACCAGGTGCCCTTGCAGAGTGTGGGATTGCAACGGTCAAGGACGCGTGATGCCCGATGGGAAAGGCGACGCTCTCCGGAGGCAGCGAGATGCCGGCGATCGGCGCCGATGGAAGTCGTTCGGAGAGCAGTTCAGCGCTGGTGAAGGCAACCGCGATCGGCAACGGCGATTCGTTCGCCACTTCGATGATCGTGAGGCCGCCGTGGTCGGCAACTGAGTAAACGCATTGCACCGCATCGCCATCGGGGATACGCACGCGCGTCTCCACGACGGGCGTGCCGTTGACGCGGCGTTGCCTGACGGTGGCCTCGCTGCGCGGGGAGTGCCACCGATCATCAGCAGCGATGTGCCAGTCGACCGTCGCTCGGGTCCCGAGAGTATTGGTGCTCCACGGCTCGACTGAGCCGAACGACGTGACCGAGGCGCGCCACCGGCCACCGGTGACCCCTGTGGTAATACCATCCGTTCTCAACGACATCTGAGCGCGATTAGTCCGACTCGCTCTTGCGACCACGCTGCATCAACGAGCCCAACGCGTCTCGAGCCGGCCGACCCTGGTGACACACCGCCACCACTTGCTCGGTGATCGGCATGTCGACATCGTGGCGGCGAGCGAGATCGAGCACGCTCGGTGAACTCTTGACACCCTCGGCAACCATGTTCATCGCGCCCAGCACCTCCTCGATAGTGCGGCCTTCCCCAAGCTGCAAGCCGACCATGTTGTTGCGACTCTGCTTCGAGGAGCAGGTGGCGATCAAGTCCCCCATACCAGCGAGGCCGGCGAATGTCGCTGCGCGGCCACCCATCGCGATTCCGAGGCGCGTCATCTCCGCCAAGCCGCGAGTGATCAAGGTGGCGCGTGTGTTGTCACCGAAGCCCATGCCCTCGGCCATGCCGGCAGCGATGGCGATGACGTTCTTGACCACGCCACTCACCTCGCAACCGACCACATCGCCGTTTGTGTAGACACGCAGCGACGGACGACTGAACACTCTTTGCAGTTCGGTGGCGATGTCGAGATCGTCGATCGCCACCACACTTGCCGCCGGTTGTCCGCTGAGGATTTCCTTGGCGAGATTCGGGCCGGTGAGAACAGCCACGGGATGACCCGGCATCTCATCACGTGTCACCTCGCTCATGCGCTTACGTGAGTTGCGCTCGAGACCCTTGGTCAGGCTGACGACCGGAACCCATGCCCGCAGATATGGCGCCGCGCCGGCGGCGACCTCGCGGTATCCATGCGAAGGCACTGCCATCACCAAGACATCGGCGTGTGCCACGGCGTCGGCCAACGACGACGTGGCCCGTAGTTCGGCCGGCAGTGTGAACTGGGGTAGGTAATCGCCGTTCACATGGCGCTCGTTGATCTCCGTCGCCAACGCCTCGCGCCTGGCCCACAAGACGGTGGGTGTGTTGACGGCTGCAAGAGCGGCAACGGTGGTTCCCCACGACCCAGCACCGATCACCGCTACATTCACCGGCGCCCGTGTCGGAGAGCTATCGCTCGGGGCGTTTTGCGTTTCGATCACTGCCACGGGCACAGCGTAGGCCGCGACCGCATCGCCGGTCGTGACGACGTCAGAGGTCTCGCTGGCAATGTGTGCCCCTACGATGCGAGCGTGAATGGTCACCGGCGGCACGCCGTACTCGTGCCTGTGAAGGCCTTTGCCGCCGCCAAGGCGCGGCTGGCAGTGGTGCTCTCACCAGACCAGCGCCAGGCACTTGCACGTTGGACTGCTGATCGTGTTGTTGCCGCAGCGGGCGAGTTACCTGTGTTCGTGGCTTGCGACGACGAAGAAGTGGCCAAATGGGCGGCCGATCATGGAGCAACCATGCTGTGGCACCCGGGTATCGGCCTCAACGCTGCCGTGTCGCGCAGCATGGAACAGCTTCGGCATCAGGGATTTTCGCATGTCGCCGTCGCACACGGAGACCTGCCGCGGGCTGGTTCTCTCGCCGACCTGATCGTGCCCGACACCATCACTCTTGTGCCCGACGCCAAGCACGATGGGACCAACGTCATCGCTGTGCCGACATCGGCGCAGTTCGCGTTCAGCTACGGCGCCGGCTCATTCCATCGTCATCTGGCGCTGGCCGTCGCCGGTGGCCACCGAGTGCTCGTCCGACGCGACGCGCATCTCGCGCGCGACATTGACACACCATCAGATCTGACTCATCCGCTCGTTCAGGAGGTGCTTCCATCATGGCTGTAGACGATGCTGGAGCCAACGAACCCGGCCAGCCCAATCCCGCGAGTGGTTTGATCAGCCGCAACCTGCCGACGCCGTCATCGGCCCTCGCCATCGGGGCGCACCCCGACGATGTCGAGTTCGGTTGCGGAGCAACGCTCGCCAAGTGGGCGGCCGACGGCTGCGTTGTCCACCACCTGGTCCTCACCGACGGATCCAAGGGCACCTGGAACCCTGATGCCGACGTCGCCGCGCTGGCGACTGCGCGGCAGCGCGAACAACGCGAAGCAGCTCGACGGTTGTCGGGCGAACGGGTCGGCACAGTGACATTTCTCGAAAATGTCGATGGCGAACTGAGCAGCAACCTCAGTATCCGCGGGCAGGTCGCCCGGGTCATTCGGGCGGTGCAACCGCAGGTCGTGCTTGGGCATGATCCGTGGAAGCGTTACCGCCTGCACCCAGATCATCGCCACGCCGGCCTATTGGCGTGTGAGGCAATAGTCGCCGCACGTGATCCGCACTTCTTTCGCGAGCAGGGACTGGTGCCGCATCGTCCGGACGCGCTGCTGCTGTGGGAGGCCGACGAACCCGATCACGTCGAGGATGTGACGTCGTGGGTGGATCACAAGCTGCACGCGTTGGAAGCGCATGAGACCCAGTTCGAAAGCACGATGAAGGTGACGACCGTCGAGCAGGTTGCGGCGTTCCACGACAGAGTTCGCTCACGCCTGGCGTCGCTCGGCAAGCCCTACGGGTTTGGCGCCGCCGAGTTGTTCAAGCTGATCAGCGACCTGTAGCCACCCGGCCGCCGCCGGGTTCGCCCGCGAACGCCTGCGCGATCTTCATCCACTCGACCGCCAGCGAGCCGTGCACACTCAAGTCGGTGTCATCGATGTGCTTGCGTTGGGTGACGACGAGACAGAAGTCCAGCGCACTTCCTTGCACGGAGTCAGCGGCCGACGTATCCCACTCCCAGAGCGAACCGTCGGGTGCAGTGAGGGCAACGCGCACTGGATCAGCTGGCGGAGTCTTGCCGTTGATCAGGTAGCTGAACGCACGGGCGCGCACTCCGATGTGCGCGACATGTCGCAGCCGCGCCGTTGGTTCGCGCGTCGCTTCGAGCGCATCAACAACGTCTTGACCGTGGGCCCAGGTCTCCATCAGGCGGGCTGTGATAAACGAACGCGCGCCCATCGCCGGCCCATACCAAGGGATGCGAGCAGAAGCATCGATCGTGCGTGAGGCGGCAACGAGCGCTTCGCGATCGTTACGCCACGCGGACAGCAGTTGCCGACCAGTGAGCGCTCGCCCAGGCGCCACTGAGAGCGCCGTTCCACCGCCGGCAATCAGATCCACCATGTCGGCCTGAAAGGCATCGGGATCCTGTAGCGCCATCGTCGCTCGCTGATCGAAGAACCACAGATGGCTGATCTGATCCCTGACCGACCAACCACTCGCCGGTGTCGGCGCGGACCAACCGGCTTCGTCGAGCTTGGCCACGAAACCGTCGAGTGCGAGATGCTCAGCGGCCAGGTCGTTGCAGATCGCTTCCAACGAGTCCGTTCCTTTCTCCAAACGACTTGTTCACCAAACGACTTGTTCACCAAACGACTTGACGAAAAAAGGCGAACGGGGGGCATAAGCCCCCCGTTCGCCGCGAGCCGGAAGGCTCACTTCTTGGCAGCAGCCTTCTTCTTTGCTGGCCTCTTCTTCGCTGCAGCCTTCTTCTTGGCCGGAGCCTTCTTCTTTGCCGGCTTCTTCTTGGCAGCAGCCTTCTTCTTTGCCGGCTTCTTCTTCGCTGCAGCCTTCTTCTTTGCTGGCTTCTTCTTGGCGGCGGCCTTCTTCTTGGCCGGAGCCTTCTTCTTCGCTGCAGCCTTCTTCTTCGGGGCTGCCTTCTTCTTCATCGGTGTCACGTTGCTTTCCTTCCTATTGCTCTATTGGTTGCTTGTTGATTTGGTCAGGGGGACTGGTTACTAGCGGCCAGGATTGAGACTGGCCTTGAGCGCGCTGCTCGCTGTGAACTTCATTCGTGTCGAAGCCTTGATGGAAACCGCTTCGCCTGTCTGCGGATTGCGGCCGGTGCGTGCCTCGGACTTCGAGGTGCTGAACGACCCGAAGCCCTGCCACGTGATCTTGTCGCCGGCTTTCGCGGACCTGGTCACGATGTTGAAGAACGCTCCGATTGCGCTTTCGGCATCGGCCTTGTTGACGCCGGACTCCTGCTCAATCGCGGCGATCAGTTCTGCTTTAGTCATTGACTTGATACCTCCGGGTATCGGTCTGCTATTCGTAACGGACCTGTTACGTATGCAAATCGAACAGGTTTTTGGCGCGGATTTCAAGCATTTCCGTTAGTGCATTTGCAACAAGTGCCGGAGGGCACATTTCGCCCCCAACTCAGGTCGCCAGTCGCTCGCGGATGAGACTCGCGACAGCCACCAGTTCGGACTCGTCGGCATACTTCACGCGCGGCCAGAAGAACCCACGCAACCCATCCTTGCGTCGACGAGGCACAACGTGCGCGTGAAGATGCGCGACGCTCTGGCTGACGACATTGTTGATCGCGACGAAGGTCCCATCCACACCGAGCGCCGCTGGTAACGCGGCTGCGACTCGTTGTACAAGCAAGAAGAATGGTAGGAGTTTGTCTGTGGGCAGCTCCGACAACGTCGGAACATGCTCAGTGGGTACAACAAGCACGTGACCCTTGAACAGCGGCGAACGATCGAGAAACGCCACCGACGCATCATCACGGTGCACGACCGCTGCCGGAAGCCGGTTGGCCACGATCTCGCAGAAAGCACACGGCACCGGCGGTGCGCCGACCTGAGTTGTCGCGTGCGCCGTTCGGTGAGAATCCACTATGCAATTGTGGCATCCACCACTGGCCCGCGAGTGTGCGCTACAACTGCGTCCGTTGCGGAACCTCGTTTGCATCCCCGCCGGTTGTGACTCTCGACTGGAGCGCTGTTGACCGACTTGTTGCCAGACACGATCGAGCCTTCACGAACGGTTGCACCCGTACGAACGAGGGTAGTGCTCGACACATCTGTGTTGATCGGTGATCCCACCTGCTTCGATGGATTCGCAGGACTCGATGTTGTCATTCCATTCACGGTCATCGAAGAGCTCGACAGCCTCAAGACCAGGCCCGATGATGTCGGGCGCGCAGCACGCACTGCCCTACGCACGATCGAAGAACTGCGAGTGCGAGCCGGCGGCTCGCTCGCAATTCCTGTGGCGGTAGGGAGTCCGTCGGCAGCCGGCACGCTGCAGATCGAGATCAACGGAGTGCAGCGGCACTTGCTCGTCGAGCATGGTCTCGACCCTGCGATTCCGGACAACCGAATCATCGGCGCCGCGCTCGGCCAAGCGCAGCACGCACCGACCCGCATGGTTTCGAACGACGCCGCCCTGCGCATCAAGGCGGCCCACCTCGGCCTCGATGCGTGCGAGCACCATCCGATCGGTCGCGCGTCGGCAACTCGTGCGACCGGATGGACAACGCTGGAGGCGAGCCGACAGTCGATCGACCTGCTCTACGCCGACGGCCACGTCGAGTGCGAGTTCGTGGCCGGTGCCGATCAGATCCTGGAGAACGGATTCGCCGTCATTCGCAGTGGGTCCCAGTCGGCGCTTGTGCGCCGGACACAGCACAACTTGGCACTGCTACCTCACACCGCACCGGAAGCGTGGAGTCTGCGGCCGCGGTCGAAGGAGCAGCGCTTTGCACTCGAACTGTTACTTGATCCCGATGTTTGTGTCGTCGCCCTCGACGGCCGCGCCGGCACCGGCAAGACCCTGCTCGCGATTGCCGCCGGTCTTGAGCAGGTGGTCGAGCAGCGCGCCTACGAACGCCTAGCCGTGTACCGACCAATGGTGCCCGTCGGCCGCGCCGATCTGGGTTTTCTTCCGGGCGGTCTCGAGGAAAAGCTAGATCCCTGGATGTCGGCGATCCACGACGCGATCGTTGCCCTCACCGACCAACGCAGCGAGCACGACGCGCGCCGGCTGGTCGACGAACTGGTCGGACGTAACCAACTGTCGCTCGAGTCGGTCACATTTTTGCGCGGCCGTAGCCTGCACCGTCAGTTCGTGGTCGTCGATGAGGCCCAGAATCTCGAACCGACAACGCTGAAGACGGTGCTCACTCGCATCGGCGAAGGAACCAAGGTCATCTTCACAGGAGATACCAGCCAGATCGACGCCCCATACCTGGGCGAATCGAACAATGCGCTTGCCGTGCTGATCCAGGCCTTCGGCGGGCAGACCTGCTTCGGCCACCTGACCCTCAGCGCATGCGAACGCAGCACCGTGGCCAGTCTCGCCGCCGAGTTGCTGTAGTCGGCAAGCTGTGGGCGTTACAGCGACGGATGTCAGACCCCTGCCTTAAGGTGCAGTTCATGGGCGATCCCGTCAGCTCGCAAAGATTCGCCGTCGTCGATGTCGAAACCTCCGGGCTTTCCATCCGCCGTGACAACGTGCTGCGGGTTGGGGTGGTTGTCGTCGACGGGTTGGGAAACGTGCTCGATCGCTGGAGCAGCCTGTTGGCACCGCGTCGCAAATGGTGGTTCCGCGTGGGGCCTAGTTCGCTACACGGCATTCGCCGACGCGATGTGCGCTTCGCGCCGCCGGCGGCCGCAGTGCTCACCGAGCTGGCCAACAGAATCGCGGGTGCACGCTTCGTCGCGCACAACGCCGAGTTCGACCTCGCCTTTCTCGGCAAAGCCGCCAGGCGAACCGGCGTGCAGCTGCGCTTCACCGATCCGCTGTGCACGCTGAA
>JACQZX010000064.1 GCA_016213665.1 Actinomycetota bacterium
ACTGCAATTGGTCGGCCGTGGCGGTCGGCGATACCGGCGATTGCTGCCGGCTTCCAACTCAAGGCCGCCACGATCTGCGCCAAGGGCATGTCGAGTTCGCTGATCGACAGCGCCAGCGCGGTCTCGAGGCCAAGCATTCCCGGCGGTGCCTCATCGAGTGGCACCTCTTTGGTGTGCGGAGCGTGCGGTGCGTGGTCGGTGGCGATCGCGTCGATAGTGCCGTCGGCCAGCCCGGTCTTGATTGCGTCGATGTCGGCGCGTGTGCGTAACGGCGGATTGACCTTGAACACAGGGTCGTAACCGATTAGCGCCTCATCGGTGAGTGTGAAGTGATGTGGTGCGGCTTCGGCGGTGATCGGCAGTCGGTCCGCCCTTGCCGCCCGCACCATCTGGACGCTGCGCGCGGTACTGAGGTGCAGGAAGTGCATCGACACGCCGGTGAGTCGTACCAGTTCGATGTCGCGCATCACCATCAACTCCTCGGCGATCGCCGGCCACCCGGGGAGCCCGAGTCGACTGCAACAGGGGCCCTCGTGCATCACCGCCCCGTTGGTGAGCGACGCAACTTCACAATGCTGTGCGAGAACGATGCCCAGCGGCCCGGCATATTCCAGCGCCCGTCGCATCAGTTGCGGATCTTGCACGCCGTTGCCGTCGTCGGTGAAGAGATGCACGCCCGCCGCCGCCAACTCACCGAATGGTGCCAGCCGCTCGCCCGCTCGTCCGACGGTGATACATCCCGCCGGTAGAACTTCGCACAGCCCAGCCTTCAGTCCTTGCGCACGTACAAAGTCGACAACCGACACCGTGTCTTGCGCCGGTTCGGTGTTCGGCATCGCGACGATCGCGGTGAAGCCGCCAAGTGCAGCGGCGCGACTGCCGGTCTCGATCGTTTCCGCCTCCTCCCGTCCGGGCTCACGCAAGTGCACGTGAAGGTCGACGAACCCGGGCGAAACTGTGCACCCGGTCGCGTCGAGGACCGTGTCTCCCGCCAAGTTGCGACCGACTTCGACGACTCGACCCGATTCGATTGCGACATCGCCGTTACGTTGGCCCGATTGGTCGAGCAGCGCGCCGCCACGGATCACCAGCCGTGCCACTGAGGCTTCGAGAGTCACGGTGCCTCCGTAAGGTCGGTGCCGGAGCCGAGCAACCAGAAAAGTACGGCCATCCGCACGGCGACTCCGTTGGTGACCTGGTTGAGGATCACCGAACCGGAGAGTTCTCCTGGGTCTGCCACCATTTCGACGCCTCGGTTCATCGGGCCGGGATGCATCACCAGCGCGTGCGGCGCCAAACGAGCGGCGCGTGCATCGGTGAGACCGTAGAGCAGCGAGTATTCGTGCAGCGATGGCAGCAGCGCCTCCTCCATGCGTTCGCGCTGCACCCGCAAGAGGTAGAGCACATCGAGGTCGGGCAGCAACGAGTCGAGGTCGTGGCTCACCTCGACCGGCCAGCCGTCAAGGCTTGGCGGCAGAAGTGTGGGAGGCGCAACGACGGTCACATGGGCGCCGAGCGCCGCGAACGCCTGCACGTCGCTGCGCGCCACTCGACTGTGCTTGATGTCGCCGACGATTGCTATTCGCAGTCCGTCGAAACCGTCGCGACGATTGAGGCCGGTGCGAATCGTGTAGCAATCGAGCAACGCCTGGGTGGGATGCTGGTGCCAGCCATCGCCGGCATTGATGATGCTGGCGTTGGTCCAGCGCGTGATCATTTGTGGTGCTCCGCTGCTGCGGTGGCGCACCACGAAGGCATCGACACCCATTGCCGCGATTGTCTCGATCGTGTCGCGCAGGCTCTCGCCCTTGCTGACGCTGCTGGATGAGACGGAGAAGTTCATCGTGTCGGCGCTCAATCGCTTGGCGGCAGTGTCGAAACTCGTGCGGGTACGGGTTGAGTCCTCGAAGAAGAGACTGACCACGTTCTTGCCGCGAAGGGCGGGCACCTTGGGGATCGGGCGACTGCTGATCTCCATCATGTGATCTGTCAGTTCGAGCAGTCGGTGAAGGTCGTCGGCGTCGAGGTCGTCGATGGAGAGCAGGTGCCTCATCGGATCGTCACGCCCTCGGCGGTCGCGATCACCGACTCCTCACGCGCGGTCGGCAAGTTCTTGCCGACGAAGTCCGGTCGAATCGGTAACTCACGGTGGCCGCGGTCGACGAGCACGGCCAGCTGCACGGCGCGTGGTCGACCGTATTCATTCAGCGCCTCCAGCGCGGCTCGCACTGTGCGGCCGGTGAAGAGCACATCGTCGACCAGCACGACCGTCAATCCGTCGAGCGCGACAGCGATGTCGGTGACGCTGGCCGGCACGATCGGCCGTATGCCGACGTCGTCGCGATGGAAGCTGACATCGATCGAACCGACAGGCACTTCGTGCTGAGGATCGATCGCCGCCAACAGTTCGGCGAGTGCTTGCGCCAGCCACACACCTCCACGTTGTAGCCCCACGATTGCCAAGCCCTCTACGCCGTGATTGCGCTCGACGACCTCGTGGGCTATTCGAGTGAGGGCACGGCGCACGTCGTCGGCGCTGAGCACCGTGCGAGCCGGCGATCTGCTACTTGGATCGTGCTCACCGCTGCCGGCCATGCTGCCCTTCCACGTATGGGCCTCACTGGACCCATTTCACGTGAACGAGATGATAGTCACCCCGGCGCCCGGGAAATTCATGGCGTCGAATGCGATCTCCTACGCTCATCGCATCGGCACTGGGCTTGTATTCGCGCTGTTCGGGTCGTTGGCAGGTATCGCGCTTCACGAAGTCGTCGACTGGATATCGCCGCTGGTGGTGGCTGTGTTGATCGGTGCTCTCGCCGCCAATGTCGGCTTGATTCACTCGGCTATGCGTCCCGGACTCAAGTGGAGCGCGCGGCACATCTTGCGCTCCGGCATCGTGCTTGTCGGCTTTCGCCTGTCGTTGCGTGAGGTTGCCCATCTGGGACCGCGGGCGCTCGCCGCTGTGTGTGTTGTGGTGGTTGCAACCTTCTTCGGAACGCAGTGGCTCGGTCGCCGGCTGGGCTTGTCGTCGGGCCTCTCGTTGTTGGTCGCAACGGGCTATTCCATCTGCGGCGCATCGGCGATCGCCGCTGCCGAACCGTTTGCGGACGCAACCGAGGAGGAAGTTGCCTACTCGATCGCGCTGGTCACTCTCTGCGGGTCGCTGTCGATTGCGGTGCTTCCTGCGATCGGCTCGCTGCTCGGGCTTGGCGACGCACTGTTCGGCGCTTGGGTCGGCGCCTCGGTGCACGACGTTGGGCAGGTGGTCGCGGCTGCCAGTACCAGAAACTCGACAGCGTTGAAGGCGGCCGTAATCGTGAAGCTCACCCGCGTGGTGCTTCTCGCCCCACTTCTCGCCGGTATTGCTGTCGCCTACCGGCGTCGCCACAAGAACGACGCAACTGCGTTGGACGGTGACGCGAAACCGCTCCCACCGATCCTTCCTATGTTCGTCGCGCTCTTCCTGGTGGCGGTTGCTATCCGCACCAGCGGTGTCCTGAACGGCCTCTGGCTGGCACGCCTCAAGAATCTGGAGACGCTGCTGATGGGTATGGGATTGGTCGGTCTCGGCGCCGGAGTATCCGTGGCGAAACTGCGGGCGGTCGGCGGGCGCCCACTGGCACTGGGCCTGCTCAGCTGGGTACTCGTGGCGGTGGTCTCGTTGGGGGCGGCACGTCTAGCCGCCTGATTGCGGATGCTTCCAGCGGCAAGCGGGCGATCTTGTGCGCTTGTGGACGGCGAAAAGTGGGACTTGGTGTTGTCTTCGCCGCCCGGTAGCATTGCTCCTCGGCCCTGCGAGCCTTGTGCCCTGGCACGTCCCGACTCGCATCGACCATCGAAACCATCGATCTAGCCAAGTTACGACCAAAGGGGTCTGTCCTGCCCAAGCCGAAAGACGACGCCATAGTGCTGGAAGGCACGATCGTCGAGTCACTGCCAAATGCAATGTTCCGGGTGGAACTCGAAAATGGCCACAAAGTCCTGGCTCACATTTCCGGAAAGATGCGCATGCATTACATCCGCATCCTTCCCGGCGACAAGGTGCAGGTGGAACTGACTCCCTACGACCTCACTCGCGGTCGTATCACGTATCGCTACAAATAGTCCGCAAGTAGACACCGAAAGTACGCACCATGAAAGTAAGAACCAGCGTAAAAAAGATCTGTGAGAAGTGCACGGTCATTCGTCGCCATGGTCGCGTGCGCGTGATCTGCGAGAACCCCCGACACAAGCAGCGCCAAGGCTGAAAGGCGAGATTGCACGATGGCACGAATTTCCGGCGTTGACATCCCCCGCGAGAAGCGGCTGGAGATTGCGCTCACCTACATTTTTGGAATCGGCAAGCCGACGGCACTGCGCATCTGTGCTGCCACCGACCTCGATCCCAACCAGCGCGTTCGCGATCTCACCGAAGACGAAGTCAACAAGATTCGTGCCTGGGTCGAAGCCAACGGGGCGGTCGAGGGCGACCTGCGCCGCGACGTCGCCCAAGACATCAAGCGCAAGATCGAGATTCAGTGTTACCAGGGCATTCGTCATCGCAAGGGCCTTCCCGTGCGTGGCCAGCGCACGCACACCAACGCTCGCACCCGCAAGGGACCGAAGAAGACCGTCGCTAACAAGAAGAAGGCTGTGAGGAAGTAATGGCGAAGCCGAAGCCGGGCGGTCGCCGCCCCCGCAAGCGTGAGCGCAAGAACGTCACCAATGGTGTCGTTCACATCAAGAGTTCGTTCAACAACACCATCGTCTCGATCACCGACACCGAAGGCAACGTCATCTCGTGGGCCTCGTCGGGTGGTGTGGGTTTCAAGGGCTCGCGCAAGAGCACGCCCTACGCTGCGCAGATGGCGGCCGAGAAGGCTGCCCGGGCAGCGATGGAGCACGGTCTGCGTCGCGTCGAAGTACAGGTGAAGGGCCCAGGCTCGGGCCGCGACACTGCTGTGCGCACCATTCAGGGCACCGGCATCGAGGTCACCTCGATCAAAGATGTCACCCCTGTTCCCCACAACGGCTGCCGCCAGCCCAAGCGTCGTAGGACCTGATCATGGCTCGTTACACAGGCCCCAAGGTTCGCATTTCGCGTCGCCTGGGCATCAACATCTTCGAAAACGAGAAGGGCCGCAAGGCTCTCGACCGGCGCCCGTTTCCGCCGGGGGCGCATGGTCGCACCCGCCGTCGTGGCAACCCCAGCGAATATCTCGCCCAGCTGCAGGAAAAGCAGAAGGCGAAGTACATCTACTGCGTCCTCGAGCGGCAGTTCCGCAACACCTACGAAGAGGCGGTGCGCCTTGCCGGCCCCACCGGCGAGAACTTGCTGCGTCTGCTCGAACAGCGACTCGACAACGTCGTCTACCGCGCCGGTTGGGCGAGCACTCGCCCGCAGGCCGGCCAGTTCGTCAGCCACGGCCTCGTTCAAGTCAACGGTCGCCGTCTCGACGTTCGTAGTTACCGCGTCAAGAAGGGTGACGTGCTCACCCTGTCACCCAAGGCTCGCGAGATGATCGTCGTGCAACACAACATCGATGTGCTCGACCGCTCGACCGTCGGTTGGCTCGAGAAGGCAGAGGGCGGCAAGCAGATCACAGTGCGCGACCTGCCCCAGCGCGAACACATCGACGTTCCAGTTCGCGAATCGCTCATCGTCGAGTTGTACTCCAAGTAATCCGGCCACCTTCCCCCGTAGAGGCACATCGTCATGCTCGTCATCCAACGCCCAACAGTCGAAGCCATCGGCGACGACCATCCCACCCGCCAGCGCTTCGCCGTCGGCCCGCTCGAGCCCGGCTTCGGGCACACGATCGGCAACTCGTTGCGGCGAACACTGCTCAGCAGCATTCCCGGCGCGGCGATCACCGCGGTGCGTTTCGACGATGCGTTGCACGAGTTCGACACGATTTCCGGGGTGAGTGAAGACGTCACCGACATCATCCTCAACCTCAAAGACATCGTGCTGACCTCGACCTCCGACGACGACATCACTCTTCGGCTAGACGTTCGAGGCCCCGCCACCATCACTGCCGGCGACATCAAGTGCCCGAGCGACATCGAGATTCTCAACAAGGGCTTGCACATCGCGACGCTCAACAGCAAGGCACGCCTCGCGGTCGACCTCACCGTCGGTCGCGGTCGCGGATACCTGTCGAGCGACCGCGATTCGCAGAACCGCACGATCGGCGTTGTCCCCATCGATGCCATCTTCTCGCCGGTTCGTCGCGTCATGTTCGAGATCGAACCGACCCGCGTCGAGCAGAGCACGAACTACGAGCGTTTGGTCATCGACATCGAGACCGACGGCAGCATCTCGCCGCGCGAGTCCTTGGCTTCAGCGGGCGCCACCCTGCGTGCGCTCGTCGATCTCGTCGCCAATCTCAGTGACGAGCCGCAAGGCCTCGAACTGGGCGAAGTAGCGAGCACAGCCAGCACCTCACCCGACCTCGACCTGCCGATCGAGGATCTCGATCTCTCCGAGCGGCCGCGCAACTGCCTCAAGCGGGCGCAGGTGAACACGGTTGGCGAACTGTTGACCAAGACCGAGGACGACCTGCTGAACATCACCAACTTCGGACAGAAGAGCCTCGACGAAGTGAAGCAGAAGCTCGACGAGCGCGGCCTGACGCTGCGCGGCTGAAGAAGCCAGAGGAGACACCACCATGCCCGCCACCCCGCGCCGAGGTCCCAACTTCGGCGGTAGTTCGCAGCACCAGAAGTTGATGATGGCCAACCTGACGGCGTCGTTGATCGCTGCCGAGGCAATCGTCACAACCGAGGCCAAGGCCAAGGCGCTGCGTCCGATCGCGGAGAAGCTGATCACCAAGGCCAAGAAGGCCCAGGAAGATGGCCCGATGCGCATTCATCGCCTGCGTCAGATCCAGGGTTACCTGGGCGACAAGGAGATGACCCACAAGCTGGTCACCGAGGTCGCTCCCCGCTACGCAGAGCGCAACGGTGGCTACCTGCGGATCCTCAAGCTCGGCCCCCGCCAGGGCGACAACGCCCAGATGGCTCGCGTCGAGCTGATCTGAATTCGCGAGCAGCGGGCGCGTCGCCTACAGTTCCGCGCGATTCCTGCCAACCGATCGAGGATTGATGCGCTTCCGACTGATTCCGCGCGACCAAGGCTTCTACGAACTGTTCGACAAGATGGCGAGCACTGCCGCCGAGGCGGCGGTGACCCTCGCCGGTCTCATGGAATCCTTGCCGGTGCCGGCGAATGCGGCCGAGGCCGTGGTGATCGCCGAGAAGCAGGGCGATGGCGTGTTGCGCGACATTCGCGCCCGTCTCGAAACCGCGATCATCACTCCCTTCGATCGCGAGGACATCCAGGCGCTCGCCAACGCGCTCGATGATGTTCTCGACGAGATGCGCGCCGCCGCCGACTCGGCCTTCCAACACAATATCCGTAGCCCACTGCCTGGTATCCAGGAGCTGTTGCGCATTCTCTGTGAGGCGACAGCGCGCAACGTTGCCCTCATCTCGGGTCTGCGCACTCTGCGCAACCTCGCTCCGATCATCGATGAGATCGAGCGACTGGAGAGCGAAGCAGACGGCATCTACCGCAAGGTGATGGCCGAGCTGTTCAGCGGACGCCACGACGCGCTCGACATCTTGCGGTGGAAAGATGTGGTCGAGTCGATCGAGAGTGCGATCGATGCGGTGGAGGATGCCAGCGACGAGGTGCAATCGATCGTCGTCAAGCACGCCTGAGATGGCCAATGCAATGGTTGTCTTGGTCGTCGGTATCGCCTTGGCCTTCGACTTTGTCAACGGCTTCCACGACGCGGCCAACTCGATCGCGACGGTGGTGGCGACCCGTGTGCTCAAGCCGTGGCAGGCCGTGTGCTGGGCGGCCTTCTTCAACTTCGCGGCGTTCGCAATTCTGCCCTTGGAGGTGGCGAATGCCATTGCCAAGATCGTCGAGAAGGATTTCATCTCGATCGGCCTCGTCTTCGCTGGCCTGATGGGTGCGATCTTCTGGAATGTGCTCACCGCCTGGCTCGGACTGCCGTCGTCGTCATCGCATGCCTTGGTGGGGGGGATGATCGGCGCGGGTTTCGCCAAAGCGGGCACCGATGTCTTCACGCACAAGACGCTCGTCAGCCTGCGCAAGACCGGCGTATTCATTCTCTATTCGCCACTGGTCGGTCTGTTGCTCGGCTTCACGCTGATAGTGATCGTGATGTGGCTGGTGCATCGCCTCCACGCACGTCGAGCGGTGAACCGCAGTTTCCGCAGCCTGCAACTGATCTCAGCGGCAGCGTTCAGCCTGGGCCATGGGGCCAATGATGCCCAGAAGACGATGGGCATCATTGCAGCGCTGTTGATCGGTGCAAACAAGCTGGATGCGAGTGTGCTCGACAACCCCGATGGCCTACCGCTGTGGATTGTGCTGTCGTGTCATGGCGCGATCGCGCTCGGCACCATGATGGGTGGCTGGAGAATCGTGAAAACGATGGGCAGCAAGCTGACCAAGCTCGAACCGATGGGGGGAGTGTGTGCCGAAAGCGCCGCCGCCGCCACGCTCTTCTTCGCGTCGTACAACGGCATTCCCGTGAGCACCACGCACACGATCACCGGCGCCATCGTCGGCGTCGGTTCCGCCAACCGCCTGTCGGCTGTGCGTTGGAACGTTGCGCGGCGGGTTGCGTGGGCGTGGGTGCTCACCATTCCCGGTTCGGCAGCGGTGGCGATGTTGTCGTACTGGGTCGTGGAGGTGTTCAACTGATGGATCGGCGCGCCATCTTCTTCCTGGCCGCAGCCGCCGTCTGCGGCATGCTGACGCCGCTGATCCCCATCGAGGACGGCAAGCCCGACATCACCTGGGTTGGCAAGTCGACTGCCGTCGCATTCGCGATCCTGGCGCTGCTGTCGTGGCTGGACCACGCCGGGCGCCGCCGTTCGCCCTAGCGACTCCGTGAGCCGCTCCTGCCGTCGGTCGTAGGCTGCAAGCCGTGATGCGCCGAGCTCGAGTCACCGTTGCCTACGACGGCACCGACTTCCACGGTTTCGCACCCAGCTCAGAGGTTCGCACTGTGATGGGCGAGTTACGGGTCGCGATCGAAAAGGTGGCGCGCCGACCGGTGACGCTGGTCGGCGCCGGACGCACTGATGCCGGCGTTCACGCTTGGGGCCAGGTGGTGAGCTGCGACCTACCGGGGGGAATGGACCTGCAAAAACTCACCAACCGGGTGAACAGCATGTGCGGTCCGGAGATCTCGGTTCGCGACTGGAACTGGACCGACGATCCCGAATTCAGCGCGCGCTACAGCGCGACCTATCGGCACTATCGCTACGACGTTCTCAACACCCCGGCCGCCAACCCGTTCGTCGCCCGCACAGCGTGGCATGTCTTTGAACCGCTGCAATGCTGGGCAATGCAGCTGGCGTGCGACCCTTTGATCGGTGAGCACAATTTTGCATCCTTCTGCCGACTGCCGAAACCGGTCGCGGGCGAAGCGCCACCCTCGCTCGTGCGGCGCGTGATGAGCGCCGACTGGGCGCCGGTGCCCGGTGACGTACCCGGCCTGTTGCGTTTCGAGATCCGTGCAAATGCGTTCTGCCATCAGATGGTGCGCTCGCTGGTGGGTACGCTGGTCGACGTCGGCCTCGGCCGACTTCACGCCGGCGACATGCGGGCGATTCTCACACAGCGAGATCGCAGGTGCGCCGGCCAGGTGGCGCCGCCGCACGGGCTGATGCTGTGGGAAGTCGGCTACCCCTCGGCGTCGATCAAGCCCTGACTCAGTAACTGCTCGCGCACCAGCTCGGCGCGGTGCGGAAACCAAACGCGCTCGACCCATTCGACCTCCGCCTCCCACTGCGGCCTCCCGAGACGCTGACTGCCTGCGTAGCCCCAGCGAGCGGCCTCGGCTTCGACGAGCGGATCCAGTTGATCGCGCAGCGCCACCCACCGCGCAAGGCTGGCGGTGGTTGCCAGTGCTCCGTCGGGTGCGAGCAGCTCATTGGCGCGAGCCCGGAAGATGTCGCGGTATTCGGCACGGGTCAGAAGCACTTGATGCAACCAACCGGGGTTGAAGTATTCGGCCTGCCAGAACTCATTGACCAGCGTCGTCGGGATTCGCTTCGTCAGGTCGACGGCGGTATCTCGGTCATACGCTCCCATGACATGTTCATTGTCGTCGAGGAAGAATCGGAATGGTTGGCCATTGCCGCTAACGGCTTGCCAGTTGTTCGCTCGGACCTTGTCTAAACGGTCGGCGGCTGTGCCGTCTTGGTTGCCGCTGACAATCTGGAGCAGTGTGAAGTCGGCCAGGTTGCCGAGATCGGTGTGTTCAGCGATGTCAGCGAACTCGTCGTCGGTCACGCGACCATCCTCGATGGCACTCCACAGCTGTAACCAATCTTGATCGTCGCCCTCATTGACTTCGTACCCGTAGTCGTTGGAGTGCTCGATGACGTCGTAGTCGTTGGGCGACCCTCCCGACAACTGCGCTGCGTGATGCGCGCTGACGTTGTCGCGCAACATGTACAGGCCCCAATACTGTCCATTCAGAAAGAGGTGCACCCAGCGACTGCGCGTCGATGGGTCGCCGGTCGCGGCCTGGCTATCGCGCATAAAGTCGTCGCGCAGCATTGTGTTCCGATCCGGGAACTGCTCCCATTGCCACCCGTAGTTCTGCTCGGTCCGGAGATCGACGCTGCTGAACGTCTGGATACCTGAGCGGTCGAAGAGTGGATAGCTGAGGACATCCTCGTAGTTCTCACCGAACGTGAGTCGGAAACTGTGTTTGGGGTTTTTTGCGTCGCGGGAGTACCCGCCCTTGAGGCGGATGCCGGCATTGATTTGGAAGCCTTCGTCGCCGTCGATCAACTCCACCGAGGCCGGTCGTTCCCATTCTGATCCCGACCTACCCGGATTGCTGTACAGCCCGACGGTCGGATCGATGATGTTTGACAGGTCGGTCGTGATCGACAACGTTGGAGCCGCGAGCAGCGCCGCCTCGACGGCGGATCGATGTTCGGCGACGTAGGCCTGATCGAAGCCGAAGACATAGACCTGTCCATTCACGGGCTTGCCAGGCCATCCGTCAGGGGTACCGGTTTGGCCGAGCACCTCGTCCATCACCAGGTAGGTCGCCGACGCCGCCGGGCTGTCGCTCCAGCCGTCGGCCGTTGCCACCATGCGTAACGTCGTGGTCGTGCTGATCGAGATCGGGCCGCGGTAGAGCTCACCAGCACCGGCGGCGGGGGTCGAGCCATCGGTCGTGTACCACAACTTGGCGCCCTCGGTTGCCGCGGTCGCCGTGATCGACAGCGTCCCCGCGAAGTAGCCGCCTGCCTCGCTGAGTTGTGGCTTGTCCGCGGCTGTCGGTCGACGCGCCGAGTTCGGCGCACCCGGCGTCGGGTTGATCAGTACCCAGTAGCGGTTGTCGCCGGCAAGGCCGTAGCTTTCACCGACATTCAGCGGCGGGAATCCTTCGTCGAACTCCGACACCACTTTGCCGTCGCGATCGCTGAGGCTGAGGTACTCGCCCTCGGCGGAGAGCTTGAAGTTGGCATGCAACCGATGCTGCTCGTCCTTGTCGCTGGCAAAAATGATCACCCGCTCGTCGGGCTGAAGCGCCAACTTCGGGAGCGTCCAGCTGGCCGTCGTGTCGGCGAGCTGCCAACCGGTGAGGTCGACGACGGCCGACGAGCGGTTCCAAAGTTCGATCCAGTCGGACCAATCCCCGTCTTCATCGGCGATCGTGGAGGTGTTCAGCGCCATCACCTCGGCGATCACAACTGTCGGTGGTTCCGTCCAGCGGGAACACCCAACCAAGACCGGTGCTGCGACCAGCAAAACGCTCAGCGAAACCCCCCGAATGCCAGCGCTCATCGGCGCGAATTGTACGTTTTCGGCCCGTTGGCCGTATCATTTCACGGTTCCCCGGCACCGTTTTGGGCCCATTCCTGTGAAGGTTTCGTTGCGATGACTACCTATAGCCCCAAGGCCAGCGAGATCACCCGTGCCTGGCACGTGGTCGATGCCGAGAACCTGGTGCTCGGTCGCCTATGCACCGAGGTCGCCCGCGTGTTGCGCGGCAAGCACAAGCCGATCTTTGCCCCGCACATCGATACCGGCGATCATGTGGTCGTCATCAACGCCAGCAAGGTCGTGCTCACCAAGGGCAAAGCAGCCAACAAGGGCGTGCATCGTTACAGCGGCTACCCGGGCGGGCTCAAAACCGAGACTTACCAACACCTGCTCGAGCGCGATGCAGCCGAGGCAATTCGGCGCAGCGTGCGCGGCATGTTGCCGCACGGTCCGCTCGGCCGTCAGCAGATCAAGAAGCTCAAGGTGTACGCCGGACCGCAACACCCGCACAGCGCCCAGAATCCAGTCACCCTCGAACTCGCAGCGGCCACGGCTCGCTAATCGCGGAAAGTAGCGAACCAACATGGCAACCAAGCCGCTCACTCAAACCACCGGTCGTCGCAAGGAAGCAGTTGCCCGTGCTCGCCTGCGTCCCGGTAACGGCACGCACACGATCAACGGCAAGGCGTTCGACGCCTACTTCACAACTGCCATGCAACGGATGGTCGTTACCGAAGCCCTGCGCGTCACCAATGTGGAGGAGGCCTACGACGTTGACGCCACCATGCA
Source organism: Actinomycetota bacterium (assembly GCA_016213665.1). Taxonomy (GTDB): domain Bacteria; phylum Actinomycetota; class Acidimicrobiia; order Acidimicrobiales; family Ilumatobacteraceae; genus UBA668. The sequence continues at coordinate 12,608 of JACQZX010000064.1, forward strand.
CGGCGGCGGCATCAGCGGTCAGTCGGGCGCTCTGCGGATGGCGATCGCCCGCGCGCTGGTCGAGCTCGACCCCGAGACCCGGCCGGCGTTGAAGAAAGCCGGCCTGCTCACTCGCGACTCACGTCGCAAGGAGAGCAAGAAGTACGGTCTCGTCAAGGCCCGCAAGGCCAAGCAGTACACCAAGCGCTGAGTCGAGCCTTCCCACGTCTTTCGCAACACTGGGAGGTGACGGGATGACGTTGCGGTTCGGCACCGATGGGGTGCGCGCGGAAGCACTCACCGTCCTCACCACCGACTACGCCGCGTCGCTGGCGCGAGCGGCTGCCGAGGTGCTCGGCACCGGTCAATGGCTGGTCGCGCGTGACACCCGCGAATCTGGCCCAACGTTGGAGGCGGCAGTCGTCGCCGGTCTCTGTGCTGCTGGTGCGCTGCCGGTTTCGGTCGGCGTGGTTCCAACTCCTGGGCTGGCCTGGCTTGCGGCCGAGCGTGGTGTGCCGGCGGTGATGATCACCGCTTCTCACAATCCGTGGAGTGACAACGGTCTGAAGATCTTCGCCGCCGGCGGGTTGAAGCTGTCAGATGATGCCGAGCGTGCCATCGAAGCTGCGCTCAATGCTCGTGCACAGGCACCCGCAACTCCGCAACCTTCCGCAGTGGAGACCGATCGTTCGGCGTTCGACGCGTATGTGCGCCACGTCGTCGGCCTCGGCCGCCCCCTCCCGGGTATGAAGGTCGTGCTCGACTGTGCCAACGGCGCGATGTGCGCGGCGGCCCCCGCCGTGTTTCGGCAACTGGCGGGCGATGTCGTTGTCATCAACGACGCACCCGACGGCCGCAACATCAACGATCGCTGCGGGGCCACAGACACTGGGTCGCTGTCGACTGCGGTGCTCGATCATCGCGCGCAGATCGGTCTCGCGTTCGACGGTGACGGCGATCGCGTGATCGCGGTCGATCACCGCGGGCACGTGATCGATGGCGACCGGATGATCGCGCTGGCGGCACTGCAACTTCGATCCGAAGGTTCCCTTCACCACGACACCGTGGTGGTCACCGTGATGAGCAATCTCGGCTTTCACAAGGCGATGGCCGCGGCAGGCGTTGCGGTGGTGACAACACAGGTTGGCGATCGAAATGTGCTGGAGGCGTTGGCCGCTGGCGGCTACAGCGTCGGCGGTGAGCAAAGCGGTCACGTGATCTATCGGGACCTTGCTACGACCGGCGACGGCCTGCTTGCCGGGTTGCGCCTGGCGCAGTTCGTTCACGAAAGCGGACGCCAACTGGCCGAACTCGCCGACGATGTGATGGAGACGTACCCGCAAGTGCTCGTCAATGTGCGGGTACGCGAGCGACATCCGCAGGTCGCCGTCGAATTGGCCGTCGAGATCGCGGCTGCGGAGGAGTCACTGGAGGGCGACGGCCGGGTGCTGGTGCGGGCCAGTGGTACCGAACCGCTGATTCGGGTGATGGTGGAGGCGCATAGCGCGGCTGTTGCGCAGCGAGTAGCCGACGAATTGGCAGCCGTGGTGCGGCAGCGGTTCGGCTGACGAATCCGGGTCGGATTCTTTCGGTAACCTATTCGTCACATGTGTGGCATCGTCGCGATCGTCTCCCGGCCGACCAGTCGGCCCACGCCAGCGGCAAGCGACGTTGTCGAGCTGCTCGATCGGGCGGTCGCCGCCCCGACATTGCTGCTCGCCTCGGAACTACTCGGCGAGCTCGACGCAGAGCTGCACGGCGTCCCCGGCATGCTCGCCCTTTGTGGGAACCATCAGCTCGTTGCCGGCATGATTTCCCGTCTCGATCAACTCGACGCTCGCATCGCCGATCGCGACCGGGAACTGGAAGCTCGTCACGACCTGTCGCCCGATGACATCGAGAATGCCAACGCCGAACTGCTGATCGCTCGCGACGCTGTGTGGGCATTGCGCAAGGATCGCCTCACCACCGCGCGGGCTGTTGACGAACTCGCCGGTCGCGACGCTGGACCGGCTGCCATCGCGGGTTACCTCGCCATTCAGCAGGCGCTCGCCGCCATCGACCGGATGGAGGTGCGGGGCCGGGACAGCGCCGGGATCAACGTGTTCGTGTGGAACCATGGCCTCGATCTGACCGACCACGCGGTCGTCGCCAGCGTTGCGAGGAGAGCTGGCGACCCGTTGTTCCAGAGCAACTCGGTGCGCGAGGTCGACGGTTGCATGGGCTTCGTCTACAAAGCGGCCGCCGAGATCGGCGAACTCGGCGACAATGTGCGCGCGCTGCGGGCGGCTGTAGCAGGCGATGCTCTATTGCGGCTCGTCCTCGCCCAGCCCGAGGCGAGGGTGTCGGTGCTCGGACACACCCGTTGGGCGAGCGTGGGCATCATCAGCGAACCCAACTGTCACCCGGTGAACAGCGAACAAGTCGAGTTGAGCGGGCAGCAACAGGCCCAACGAATTTACGCGGTGGCGGTCCTGAATGGCGATGTCGACAACCACGCTGACGTCAAGGTGAACCACTCACTGCACATCGTCGGGCCTATCACCACCGATGCCAAGGTGATCCCAACGCTGATGGCCGAGCACGCGCTCGGCACCGACCCGGGAGAAGCGTTCCGGCGCACGGTTGCGGAATTCGATGGCAGCGTGGCGATTGCCGCCGCAACGGCGCAGGCGCCGGATCAGGTCTACATCGCTTTACGCGGCAGCGGGCAGGCGCTTTACGTCGGGCTCGGCGACGACATGTACATCGTCGCCAGTGAGCCCTACGGCGTGGTGGAGGAGACCACTCGATATGTGCGCGTCGACGGCGAGACACCTTCGTCCTCGGGCAGTCGTGGCCAGGTGTTCCTCATCGACGGTGCGCAGGCCGGCACGCTCGGCGGCGTTCGGCGCCTCGCCTACGACGGCAGCGAATTGCCGATCGACGAAGCCGAGATCGTCACCGCCGATGTCACCACCCGCGATATCGACCGCGGTGATGCGCCGCACTTCCTTTTGAAGGAACTCGGTGAAGCGCCGGCGAGTTTCCGCAAGACCCTGCGCGGCAAGATCGTCGAGACGCCGGTCGGCTTGCGAGCTGAGATTGGTACCAACTCGTTACCGGCATTGGTTGCCGAACATCTCGCGCAGGGCAAGATCACCAAGATTCGAGTCATCGGTCAGGGAACTGCTGCCGTCGCCGGTTGCAGTATGGCAAACGTCCTCGACTCGCTAACCGGCGGTCTGCTCGATGTTGATGCGCTTACTGCGACGGAACTTTCCGGCTTTCACCTGCGACTCAACATGAGCGACACGCTGGTCGTCGCTGTCAGCCAGAGCGGTACCACCACCGACACCAATCGAACTGTCGATCTTGCTCGCGCTCGCGGAGCAGCCGTGATCGCGATCGTCAATCGCCGCAACAGCGATCTCACCGACAAGGTCGATGGTGTGATGTACACCAGCGATGGTCGCGACGTCGAAATGAGCGTCGCGAGTACCAAGGCGTTCTACTCGCAGGTTGCCGCCGGCGTGCTGTTGGCGTGTGCGGTTGCTGAGGCCAGTGGGCACGGTGATGCGCAACGTCGGCACGCAATCCTCGTCGCCTTGCGCGAACTTCCCGATGCGATGGTGAAGGTGCTGGCCACGCGGCCGGCGATCGGCGACGCGGCTCGTCGGTTCGCGCCGTCCAAGCGTTACTGGGCGATTCTCGGCAGTGGTCCCAACATCGTCGCCGCCGAGGAGGTACGAATCAAGCTGAGCGAGCTGTGCTACAAGAGCATCGCCTGCGATGTCACCGAGGACAAGAAGCACATCGACCTGTCGTGCGAGCCGCTGATTCTGGTATGTGCAGCCGGACTCGTGGGCGGCACGGCCGACGACGTCGCCAAGGAAGTCGCCATCTACAAGGCGCACAAGGCCACTCCGATCGTAATTGCGACCGAGGCGGAGGAACGTTTTGCGGCGGCGGCAGCGGTACTCACCGTTCCAGCGGTCGATCCGGTGTTGGCGTTCGTGCTCTCGGCGATGGTTGGCCATCTATTCGGTTATGAGGCCGCACTGGCCATCGACCTTTCAGCGCGTCCATTGCGCGAGGCCCGCGAACTGATCGAGCACGCTCTGGCAATCGACAGCGATGGCGATGCGGTGTTGCAGTCTGTGCAGACAGGCATCGACCCGCATTCCGAACGCTTCCTCGATGGTCTTCGCTCGGGGCAGTACGACGGTCACCTGGAAGCTTCGACGGCGGTCCGGCTGGTGGGTCTGCTTCGTGATCTCGCCAGCGACTCGGCTCTTGAGGCCTACCAGCGGGCGACCGGCAAGATCGCGACGCCGGACGCACTGGTTGACGATCTGACCGCTGCGCTCACTCGCGCGATCGACGAACTCACCCGCCCGATCGATGCCATCAAGCACCAGGCCAAGACCGTAACGGTCGGCATCAGCCGCAACGATGAGGGTGTACTCGACCGGGCCCTCGTTCAGCAAGTGCTCGGCACCGGCGCCGGGCGCGACCGTCTGAGCTATCGCACCCTGAAGGTGCTGGCCGACCTTGATCCGGCGGTGGAAGCGGTGGTCGGCTACACGCGCTACGCCGTCGAAGGTGACCCCGCGCAGGACGCGACGATCTCGATTGTCGATCGCGGCGGGATGTCGCGCGACGTGCCCAGCCGGGTGGAACACAACCCACAATTGCGTGGTACCAAGCGACGAGTCGCCAGCGAGGCTGAGGTGCTCGTTGCTCGCGGTCGCAGCGATGGCCGCACCGTAATTTTCGTGCCGGAGATGAAAGGCGGTGGCTGCACCGGCATCACGTTGCTGCACGTGCGGTTCCATGATCGGTTGCCGGCAGCGGTGATGCGCGGTGTGTTGCAGGGCTATGACCATCGTTACGACCGCCTGGTCGACTGGGTGACGGAAACGGAAGGCAGCTTCCGCGACGACCTGCTCGCCGACCTGCCGGTGGCCGACCTGCTGATTCTGCCGATCTCGGACGCGGCCGATCACTGGCGAAGTTGAACTCGCCGATCGACGTTCATGATTAAGGGCATCGGTGTCGACGCGGTCGACATCGCGCGCTTTCGAATAGCCCTGACGCGTACGCCATCAATGAGGGAGAGATTGTTCACGCCCGCCGAGTTGGCGTACGTCGAGCCGAAGGCAGATCCGGTGCCGTCGTTGGCGGCGCGCTTCGCAGCGCGCGAGGCGGTGATGAAGGCGATGGGTCTCGGTCTCGGTGCATTCGGTTTTCACGAGGTGTCGGTCGCGCGCGCCGAATCCGGAGAGCCGTCGTTGGTCGTTGCGGGTCGCGCATTGGAACTGGCGATGGAGCGGGGAGTGAGCAACTGGAGCCTCAGTCTCACCCACACTGATGTCATCGCCATCGCCTATGTGGTTGCACATTGACGGCAGGTACCCGGACGCAGGGCGGGCGTAGGCTCGCAGCGTGCTGCCGATCGTCACGCCCAATGAGATGCGAGCCGTCGACGCCGCCGCACCTGAGTCCAGCGAGGTATTGATCGCGCGGGCCGGAGCCGCGGTGGCTCGCACCGCGATTCGGATGCTGGGTGGCAGCTACGGACGCACCGTAAACATCATCGCCGGCAAGGGAAACAACGGTGCTGATGGTCGGGCAGCGGGTGCTCGCCTCGCCGCGCGCGGCATCAGAGTTCGCGTGTTCGACGCCGAGCACTGCCCCGTCGAGTTGCCACTCGCCGATCTGGTGATCGACGCTGCCTACGGCACGGGCTCGCGCGGCACGTGGCAGTCTCCCGATGTCGGTGGTATGAGCGTTCTTGCAGTAGACCTGCCAAGCGGAGTCGATGCCCTCGACGGTCAGATCAGTGGCGGCGTTCTCCCCGCCGCGGCGACGGTGACTTTCGGCGCACTCAAGCCCGGGCTGCTGCTGCCGCCCGCGAGTCAGCTAGTCGGCTGCGTGGAAGTCGCCGAGATCGGTCTCGGATCTGCCGCTGCCGCGGCCGCCCATGCGTGGCTGGTAGAAGCATCCGATGTCGCCGAATGGCTTCCGCGCCGCGCGGCAACGGCACACAAGTGGCGAGCAGCGGTTCGCTTGTTGGCGGGCAGCGCCGAAATGCCAGGTGCCGCTGCGCTCGCTGCCCGCGGTGCCATGCGCGCGGGTGCAGGCATCGTGCAACTCTCGTCGCCGGGAACGCTGGTTGGAGACCTACCCAACGAGGTGGTGCAGCATCGGCTGCCGGTCGGCGGCTGGGGTGCACAGGTGCTCGACAACCTCGATCGCTTCCATGCGCTCGTCATCGGCCCCGGGTTGGGTCGCACCGACGAGACCGCCGGGCAGACTCGGCTGGTAGCGGTCGAAGCGCCGGTTCCGACGGTGATCGACGGCGACGGCCTGTTCGCGGCCGCGTGGAGTCGTGAAGGTGCGGGCGCATTACTTCGTCGGCGGACGACAGCGACCGTGCTGACGCCCCACGACGGTGAGTATGCACTGCTGACAGGTGACACCCCTGGTGCCGATCGCTTCTGTGCTGCCCGTCGTTTGGCGACCGACACCGGTTGCGTCGTGTTGTTGAAGGGTGCGCCGACGATCGTTGCCGAGCCGACTGGATCGGTGTTCGTGGTCAACACCGGCGACCGGCGCTTGGCGACGGCGGGAACCGGTGATGTGCTGGCCGGTGTCATCGGGGCGTTGCTTGCCGCCGGTGTGTCGGCTTTTCGGGCTGCGGCCGCAGGCGCCTGGCTTCACGGTCGCGCGGCGGGCCACGCCCTCGAGTACGGAATGGTTGCCGGCGACGTGGCCGATCTGCTGCCGCGAGCCTGGGCCGACGCGTTGGCGGGTGGTGCGTGAACCGCTGGGCTTGGGTCGAGGTTTCCGAGGCCGCGATCGAACACAACGTGCGTCAGCTGGCCGCAATCGCCGCACCGTCGCGGGTGTGGGCGGTGGTGAAGGCCAACGGCTACGGCCACGGTGCTGTCGCATCGGCGCGAGCGGCATTGGCGGGTGGAGCGCAGGGGTTGTGCGTCGCGCTCGTTCAAGAAGGTGTCGAGCTTCGCGACGCGGGAGTCACCGCGCCGATACTCGTGCTCAGCGAGCAACCACCGGAGACCGCTGCGACCGCTATTTCCGCCGGACTCACCTCCACCGTGTACGGCGCCGGGGGCATTGCTGCGCTCGCTGCCGCCGGCGGGAGGTTGCATCCGGTGCATTTGAAAATCGATACGGGAATGCGTCGGGTAGGGGCCGATCCGGTGTCAGCCGTTGCGATCGCCGACATGATCGAGTCGTCGCCGGCGGTTACGCTCGCCGGCGTATTCACTCACCTGGCCGTCGCCGACGAACCGGGCAACGACTTCACGAGCGAGCAACTGCGCCGCTTCGACGAGGTGCTGAACGCTTTGTCGGCAGCCGGGCATCGACCCCCCGTTGTGCATGCGGCCAACTCGGCTGCCGCGATGCTGCAGCCGAATGCTCGTCGAGACTTCGTGCGCGCCGGTATCGCCATCTACGGGCTCGCCCCAGCCCCGTCTGTCGCGTCCGAGTGCCGAGAGTTGCACCCGGCGCTGTCGCTCCATGCCCGTGTTGCGTTCGTCAAACAGGTGCGCGCCGGCGAACGCATCTCCTACGGACTGCACCACAGGTTCGAGCGCGACACAACGGTGGCGACGCTGCCGCTCGGTTACGCCGACGGGGTGCCGCGGAAGTTCCAATCGGTGGGTGGCGAGGTGTTGCTTGGTGGGATTCGGCGGCCGATTGTCGGCATCGTCACCATGGATCAACTGCTCGTCGACTGCGGCCCTGCCGGTGGCGACGAGCGGCAGGTGGCGGTTGGTGATCATGCCGTGTTGATCGGCCGTCAGGGCGACGAGGAGATCACCGTCGCCGACTGGGCACAGCAACTGGGCGTCATCGGCTACGAGGTGGTCTGCGGACTTTCGTCGCGGCTCGAACGTCGGCCCGCCTGAACGGCTCTAACATCGCTGCGGTCATGTTGCACCTACGCGCATCATCGCTGGCCGACACGCACGCCATCGCGGGGAAACTGGCGGCGCTCGCGCGCACCGGCGACATGATCGTGCTGGCCGGCGAGATGGGTGCCGGCAAGACGGCGTTCGCGCAGGGTTTCGGTTCGGCGCTCGGGGTTGTGGAGCCGATTACGTCACCGACGTTCACGCTCGTGCACAGCTACGAGCTCGGCCGCATCACGCTGCACCACGCGGACATATATCGCCTGGGCACGCGCCACGAGGTTGCCGACCTGGCGCTCGCCGAGCTGGCCGAGAACGATGGAATCGTGTTGTTGGAGTGGGGCGACGTTGTGCTCGACTCGCTCGGCGACTACCTGCTGGTGCGTCTCGATCACCTACCCGACGACACCGCCAACGACACTGCTAACGACAACAGTCGCGCGCTCAGCTTGACCGGAAATGGCAAAGGGTGGGCGAGTCGCTGGGAGCGACTCGCTGCCAGCCTGGCAACGTTTGCTATGCCGCCTGTGGCGAGCAGGGAGCGGCCTTAGGCGCGCGGTCCCGGGGTCCGGCCAGAACGGTGGCGACGATCCCGAAAGCCCGCTCGCGGGCAACGGGCGGCGCACACGGATCGGCCAGAACCTCGGCGACGATGCGGCTCGACCCAGCCGAAACAGCTTGAAAGCCCAGCTCGCGCAGGGCGGCGACCGGGATGGCGTTGATCCCGCGGCGGTCGATGGTGAGGGCCATGCGCTCCATGCGCAGGCTCGTCGGGGTGCTTGTGAGAGCGGTGAGTGTGTTCTCCATGAACATCAGGATACGGAGCCATGGTCATTATCACTAACGATTGTTTGCGGTCATGATGATCAGCCGTCGTGATGTTATACTGCTGGCCATGGTCGACCTCAAGGAACTCGAGATTCGCCATCTGATCGCCCTCGATGCCGTCGCCACCGAGGGCACCTTTGCCCGGGCCGCCGACCGGTTGGGCTATACGCAGTCGGCGATCAGCCAACAGATCGCATCGCTCGAACGGCTGATGGATGCTCGCGTGTTCGATCGTCCCGGCGGCCCCCGGCCGGTCACATTGACCCCGTTCGGAGAACAGGTGTTGATTGCCGCTCGCGACCTGTTGGCCCGCGTCGACACCGTCGGCGAAGACCTGCAGCGTTTCCGCTCGGGAACGGTCGGTCGGCTCACCATTGGTTCCTTCCAGAGCGTGTCCGCGACACTGCTGCCGATGATCCTCGGACGTATGCGCGCAACCCACCCGGCCGTCGAGTTCCGCTTGTTCGACTTCGACCTCGATCCGCATCTGGAGTCGGCCCACGACAGAGGCGAACTCGACCTCTGTTTCGTGGTCGGCGAGTCGGCGACACGATTCCAATCGCGGCACCTGTTCGACGATCCGTTCGTGCTGATGGCACGTCCCGGCCAGTTCGCTCCCGGTCCGGTGCCGTTCACCGATATCTCCGGCGAACCGATGGTCGGTCAGCATCACAACTCCTGCCAGCTGATGAACGAGGCCGGCATGCGCGCGGCAGGAGTCGAACCCAATTACGTGTTCCGTACCAACGACAACGGCACGACGGCCGCGATGGTGCGTGCCGGAATGGGGGTGGCGGTGATGCCACTGCTCTGCGTCGATCCCACCGACGACCGTATTGCGCTGCATTCGCTGTATCCACCGATCCCAGATCGGAGCATTTCGATTTCGTGGCGAGCGGGCCGCACGCTCTCGCCGGCCGCTGAGCGTTTCGTTGAATTGGCAGTCGAGTTGTCGGTCGAATTCAAGAACCGCTCGCTGCCGGTACCCGTCGCCGCGTAGGTTCGGTCGCGCACGATGCTCATTCTCGGAATTGAGACCGCAACACAACAGGTCAGCGTTGCGATCGGCGGGCACGAGGGCGTGCTTTCCGTTTTTGAACTCTCCCGTGGTCGCCGACACGCCGAGACGCTCGCTCCTGCGATCGAATTCGTTTGCCGTCAAGCCGGAATCGAGATGACCGAGTTCGGCGTCGTCGCCGTCGACATCGGCCCCGGACTCTTCACCGGAATGCGTGTCGGACTCTCGGCGGGCAAGGCTATCGCGCAGGCGCTGCGGGTGCCGATGATCGGCATCAGCTCGCTCGATCTGCTTGCATTCCCACTGCGTCACGCCGACAGAACGGTCGCGGCGGTGATCGATGCGCGCAAGGGCGAACTGTTCTACGCCTTCTACCGAACAGTGCCCGGCGGAATGCAGCGCATCACCGATGCCCGAGTCGGATCGATCGACGACCTGGTTGGCGATCTGATGGCCCGCGGCCAGACGATTGTGTGCGTGGGTGACGGTGCGCTTCGCTATCGAGACGAGATCTCGTCCGGGTTCCGATGCGACTTCGCCGAACAGTTCTTGTCGCACCCGTCGGCGGCACCCCTCGTGCAGTTGGCGCATGCCAAGGCGCTGCGCGAGGAGTGGGTGAACCCGTGGGAAATTCAGCCGATGTACCTGCGTGCGCCGGATGCGCAGATCAACTGGAGCACGCGCGCCGGCGGTGCCCAGTGAGTGCGCTAGCTCGGCTTCTCGGTCGCGTCGATGACAGCTTGCTGACGATCGAACCGATGCGTCGCCGACACCTTGCGGCGGTGATGCCGATCGAGTCAGTCTCGTATCCGCGCCCCTGGTCGCACAACATTTTCCAAGCGGAGATCGAGATGATGCGGCGCGGTCAGCGCAAGTACCTCGTGGCGCGTGAAGCCGGACGTGTCGTGGGCTATGGGGGACTGATGTTCGTCGTCGACGACGCGCACGTCACCAACATTGCGGTCGCCGCCAGCCATCGTCGAGCCGGTGTAGCCACGCGGCTCTTGTGCGAGTTGGCATGGGTGGCGATTGATCGTGGTTGTCAGACACTCACGCTGGAGGTGCGCGCCGGTAACACCGCCGCGCAGGCGCTGTATCAGCAATTCGGGTTCGTGCCGGCCGGCGTGCGCGCCAAGTACTACGAGAACGTCGAGGATGCGATCGTGATGTGGTGCAACGACTTGGCTTTGCCCGAATACCGCGACCGGCTGCGTTTGCTCAGCCCGGAAGCGGCCCCCTCAGCGGCGCGGTCACGGATCGCTCGATGAACGTCACGGAACAAACTCTTGTGCTCGGCATCGAGACCAGTTGCGATGAAACTGCGGCGGCGCTGGTGATGGGCGGCTACGACGTGATCTCCAGCGCAGTCAGCTCGCAGGTCGACCTACATGCGCAATTTGGTGGTGTGGTTCCAGAGATTGCGAGCCGGGCGCATCTCGAACTGCTCAACCCGATGATTGCGCGCGCGGTGGTCGAGGCTGGGGTCAGCGAGCAACGCATCGATGCAGTCGCCTGCACGATCGGCCCTGGTCTTGTCGGTGCTCTGCTGGTGGGCGTATCCGCGGCGAAGGCGTTGTCGCTCGTGTGGGACGTGCCGTTCGTCGGTGTCAACCATATGGAGGCGCATCTCTACGCGGCTTTTCTGGAAGACCCCACGCTCGAGTTTCCGTTGGTTGTACTGCTCGTCTCCGGTGGTCACACGATGCTCGTCGAGATGCGTGATCATGGGCACTATCGGCTGCTCGGGCAAACGATCGATGACGCCGCCGGCGAAGCGTTCGACAAGGTCGCTCGTTTTCTCGGTCTTGGTTATCCAGGGGGGCCGGCTGTCGACAACGAGGCCTTGCACGGTGATCCAGAGGCGATCAACTTCCCGCGCGCGATGATGCACGACGGCCTCGATTTCAGCTTCAGCGGATTGAAGACATCGGTGATCAACCATGTCCGCAAGCATCCGGATGTCTCGGCGGCCGATGTCGCGGCGTCGTTCCAGGCTGCCGTCGTCGATGTGCTGGTTGCCAAAGCGCGGCGAGCAGCCGAGCTTGTGGGTGCCCGCGGCTTGGCGCTGGGCGGTGGTGTCGCCGCCAACTCATTGCTGCGCGAGCGATTCCTAACTGCGTGCGCCGATGGTGGCTTCCATGGCTTTCTGCCCAGCAGGGAGTGGTGCACCGACAACGCCGCCATGATCGCCGCTACTGGCTGGCATCGTCTGCGCAGCGACGGGCCGACGCCGCTCGATACCGGGGCATCTCCCAACCTGCGGCTGCCGCTGCGCCCGTAACGCTGCTCGGGAGTCCGTGCTCCCTATCCCGCGGCTGCTCAAGCCGTTTGACCAGCGGTACCGTGATGCACCGTGCGGATCGGCTCCTTCACCCCAGCTGCGCCAGTGGTGCTGGCGCCGATGGCCGGTGTCACCAACGCGCCATTCCGTGCGATGTGCCGCCGCTTTGCCCCGGGGCTTGTCTATGTCAACGAGATGGTGATGGCATCGGCGGTGGTGCATGGCAACGCCAAGACCGAGCGGATGATGACCTTCACAGCCGAGGAGGCGCCGCGGAGCTTGCAGATGTACGGCAGCGATCCGGCCGTGCTCGCCGAAGCGATACGTAAGGTCTGCGGCGCGGGCGCGGTCGATCACATCGACATCAATTTCGGTTGCCCAGCCGCCAAGGTCACGCGCAAAGGTGGGGGCGCTGCGGTACCCGCGAAGCCCAACCTGCTGCGCTCGATCGTGCGCGCGGCGGTGGCCGCAGCGGCCCCGTACGACGTGCCGGTGACGATCAAGTTCCGCAAGGGTTTGTTCGACTCGCTGCTCACCTACATCACAACCGGTCGGATTGCTGCCGAGGAAGGGGTCGCCGCCATCGCGCTGCACGCCCGCACTGCTGAACAGCATTACGCGGGCTCCGCCGACTGGAACGCGATCGGCGACTTGAAGTTGGCGGTGCCGGAGATTCCGGTGCTCGGTAATGGCGACATCTGGGAGGCAGCAGACGCGGTGCGCATGATTGCCGAGACCGGCTGCGATGGTGTTGTGATCGGCCGCGGCTGCCTCGGGCGACCGTGGCTCTTCCGTGACCTCGTCGAGGCATTGAACGGTCGGCCTGTTGCGCCCGCCCCAACTCTTGGTGAGGCCTGCGCGGTGATGGCCACGCACGCGCAATTGCTGGTCGGCCACCTCGGCGAGGGCTTGGCGATGCGCGACTTCCGCAAGCACACGTCGTGGTATCTCACCGGTTATCCGGTTGGGGGAGTCGTGCGGCGCCGGTTCAGCATTGTCGGCTCCTTTGGCGAGTTGGAGGATCTGATCGCGGCGCTCGATCCGGCGATCCGAGTGGTTGCCGGCGGCGAGCGCATCCGGCGGGGGCACACCAACGGGCCGATTCGCGTGGCGCTGCCCGCTGGGTATCTGGATCACCTCGACGATCTCACCGTGCCCGACGATTCCGACGTGATGGCGCTCAGCGGCGGATGACCCAGCCGCCGATCGTCCTTGCATCTGGATCGCCACGTCGGCACGAGCTGCTGGCCCAGCTCGGGCTCGTGTTCCGGGTCGCCGTGCCCGACGTCGATGAGTCGCCGCTTCCCGGCGAGCATCCCGTCGCGTATGTCGGTCGGCTGGCGACCGACAAACTGCGCGCAGTCGAGGTCGACGACGGCGCGTTGGTGATCGCTGCCGACACGACGGTTGAACTCGATGGCGAGATTCTCGGCAAGCCGACCGACATCGACGACGCCCGCGCAATGTTGCGACGTTTGTCGGGCCGAACTCACAGCGTGCACACCGGAGTCGCGTTGCGTCGCGACGATCGGGCGGTGACCGCGACGGTCAGC
>JACQZX010000065.1 GCA_016213665.1 Actinomycetota bacterium
AGGTCGACAAATCGGTTTGGTGGGCTGCGGACGCTGGGGCCAGCTCATTCTGCGCGACCTCGTCCAACTCGGCGCGGTCGTGCACGTGGCCGATCCACATCCGCCGTCAAGAGACGACGCCTTGACGATCGGGGCGACATCAGTTTGCCGGGCCGCCGCCGAGCTGCCAGCGGTCGACGGGTTCGTCATCGCGGTGCCCAGTTCGCTGCACGCGGAGGTCGTTGAATCCGTGCTCGACCAGTTGGTGCCGATTTTCGTCGAGAAGCCGATGACTGTCGATGTCGCCTCGGCGCGGCGCCTGGTCGAAAGCGCGGGAGAGCGGATCTTCGTGATGGACAAGTGGCGCTACCTTCCGGGAGTTCGAGGTTTGCGCGACCTTGTCCGCGACGGTCGGCTGGGTGTGCCGCAGTCGCTGCACACGACTCGCGTCCAATGGGGGAACCCGCACGCCGACGTAGACGGCGTGTGGATTCTGGCACCGCACGACCTGTCGATTGCGCTCGAGATTTTCGGGGAGGTTCCGCAACCGATCGCCGCGGTCGCCCACCAGTCTGCTGGAATGCTCGACCTCGTCGGTTTGCTGGAGGTTGGCGCGGTGTCGCATCACCTGCAGGTTTCCACTCGAAGCAGCCGAGCCGAGCGCCGAATCGAACTCCACGGCAGCCTTGCCTCTGCCGTAGTGGCCGGTGGTTGGGATAACGAGATCTCCGTTTACGACTCATCGTCGACGGGTGAGCAAGTCTGCGAAACGATCTCTCTCGTCGGCGAATCGCCGCTGCTCGCCGAACTACGCGCGTTTCTCACCCACCTGGCCGGCGGCCCGGCGCCGGTATCGAGCTCGCAGGATGGCCTCAGAATTGTTGAGGCAATCATCGAACTACGTCGGCTCGCGGGGCTGCAATGAAGGCGTTGATCATCATTCCGACGCATGATCACGCCTCGTTGCTGCCACTGGCCGTTCGCAGTGCGCAGGAACAGACGGAGGCCGACGTTGGCATAGCGATCATCGGTGATGGCGTGGGGGACGACACTCGCAGCGCCGTCGCTCCTTTGCTTGCTGACCCGCGGATCTCGTTTCTCGATCTGCCGAAGGCGGGACGAACCGGCGAAGTGCACCGCCATCGAGTGCTGGCGGACGAGAATCTCGCCGCCGACTTCATCACGTATCTGGGCGACGACGATCTGTTGCTTCCCGATCACGTCGAGGTGATGGGTGAGACTCTTGCGCGTTGCGACGTGGCACACTCGACGCAGACTTATGTCGACGAGCACGGCGTTTGCCATTACGACGCGATGGATCTCGGTGATCCGGAATGGGCGCAGATGGAGTTCGTCGACAGCCTGGTCAGCCTGACCGGGCTCAGTCATACGTTGGCTGCCTACCGCCGACTTCCATACGGTTGGCGGTCGACACCACCAGGCGTTTACACCGACCAGTACATGGTGCAGCAGTTCCTCGCGCAGCCGTGGTGCCGAATGGGCTGTGCAGGTGTTGTCACCGTTCTGCGTTTCCCGAGTTCGATGCGACCTTCGATGACCGCCGAGCAGCGCTACGACGAGATGAGTACCTGGGCCGATCGGCTCGCGACGGACGAAGGTCGCAACAGTTTTCGGGCGACAATGGAGCAGACAATTCTGCGGGAGGCATCGGTTATACGCCGCCGGGCCATCAACTTCGAGCGCCGAGTCATCCAGTTGACCACCGACCTGAGCACATCCTCCGACGCTCTCACATCGATCACTGACACCCTTGCTTCCGCCACCACAGCGCACCGAAGCGAGGTCGAACAACTAACTCGGCAGGTCGCCGAGTTCGAGACCGAACTTTCGGCAATGTCGGTGGCCTATCGACAACTTCGCAGCACACGGGCTCTGCGGCTTCGCGATGCGCTTGTCAAGAACCGACTGCTGCGAGCGCTGCTTGCACGGAAGTCCTGAGGTCCGAGAGTGACCCGGCTTCTTGATCGCGGGCGGACATCAGCGGGGTGGCAGTAGGCCAGGCGAGTCCCAGCTCCGGGTCGTCGAAACGACAGCCGAGTTCGTCCGCCGGATTCCACTCGGTGGTGACCCCGTAGAGATATCTGGCCGAGTCCTGGAAATAGAAACCGTGCGCTACTCCCGGGGGGATGACCACCGCCGATGTTGCTTCTGTCAGATCGATCATCATGCTCGAGTTCTGCGTCGGGGAATCGGGGCGTAGGTCGTGGAGCCCGACGAGCATGTGACCTTCGAGAACGGTGAGGTAGTCGGTGTGGACGATGTGGCAATGAACCCCGCGCAACGTCCCCGCGATCGACTTCACGAAGTTCCACTGAACAGGGGTGACTCCGGGAATCCATGCGGTTCGAAAGACCTCGACCAGGTGACCGCGCTCGTCGACTCGGGGAGTGAGTTCCAGCAGCGCTACGCCGTCGATCTGGTTCACGCTGATCACGCTAACCCCCGGACCGTTACCAGCCGCGGGTGGCCCACTCCTGCAAGCTTGGGCGTTCGGTGCCGATGGTGGTGTCGGTGCCGTGGCCGGGCATCACGATCGTGTCGGCCGGCAGCGTGAACAGCTTCTTGTCGATCGAATCGATGATGGTGGCGAAGTCGCCGCCCTCGAACTTGGTTGCGCCGGGCCCGCCCGGGAACAAGGTGTCGCCGGAGAACACGACCGGGGCACCCTCCAGCCGAAAGCTGACCGAGCCTGGCGTGTGGCCGGGGTTGTGAATGGCGTGCAGACGCAACCTGCCGACTTCGATCACCTCGGCATCGTCGATGAACACGTCGTAGCCGACGTCCTGCAGCATCGGAGCGTCCTTGCTGGTGACGCCAACCTCGTAACCGGCCTCGCGCATCGCCGGTATTGCCTGGATGTGATCCCAATGGCCGTGGGTCTCGAGAATGCGCCTGACGCCGAGACTCTGGCACAGCTCTAGCAGCTGCTCGTGCTCGTTGGCGGCGTCGATCAAGATTGCGTCGCCGGTCTCGCGGCACCGCACTACGAACACATTGTTCTCGTACGGACCGACGACGACGCGATGAATGTCCACTCGGCTGTCGTTCCAATGAAGCGTTGTCATGGTTCTCAACATACTCGCCAACTCGGGATACGTTCGGGGGATGCCAGCCGCCGACCCGACCTTATGGACCGCTACTGAGCAGGGGGCTGCGATCGCACGGCGCGAACTCGGCAGCGAGGAACTGCTCGAGCTTTGTCTGCGGCGCATCGATCAGGTCGATCCGGCGGTGAACGCGGTTTGCACTCTCGCCGCCGAAGCGGCCCGCAGCCGTGCGCAGGAAGCCGATGCCGCCACGGCTCGCGGCGAGTCGTGGGGCCTGCTGCACGGATTGCCGATCACGATCAAAGATGCGATCGCGACTGACGGCATCCGTTCGACGGGCGGAGCGGTCGTGCTGCGCGACAACGTGCCAGGCAGCGATGCGCCGGCGGTCGCCTCGCTCAAGTCGGCGGGTGCGATCGTCTTCGGCAAGACCAACCTCCCGGAGTGGAGTGGCGATTGGCAGTCGTTCAACGACATGTTCGGCACGACCAACAACCCGTGGGACCTGACGCGTACACCGGGCGGATCGTCGGGTGGTGCCGCGGCGGCAGTGGCCTGCGGCATGACCAGTTTCGAGCTGGGTACCGACATCGGTGGTTCCGTGCGAGTGCCCTCGGCGTTCTGCGGCGTGTTCGGCCATAAGCCCAGCTTCGGCCTGATTCCGACACTCGGGTACCTCGATGAGCCCGCCGCGTGGAACGGGAGCGGCGGCGATGTCGAGAGCGATGTCAACACCTTCGGCCCGATTGCTCGCGGAATCGACGACCTGGAACTGCTCATCGATGTGCTGGCGCGGCCGACGCCCGACCGCAGTGCAGGGTGGCAACTACGACTGCCACCCGCGCCTTTCGAGTCGCTCAACGGGCTTCGCGTAGGGGCGTGGATAGATGAACCTGCATTGGAGATCGACGGCGAGATGACCACGATCCTGAACGGGGTGGTCGATGATCTCGAATCGGCCGGAGCGTTTGTCGACCGGCAGACGCGGCCGGCCCTCGACGTCGAAGCCGCGTGGCGCCTTGGTGCGCGCCTGATCGGTGAGGCCGTCAATGTGAGCGCGGCCGGCGATCAGCCCGGGGCGCTGACGCACCGCGGCTGGATGCTGCTCCACCGCGAGCGCGCGAGGTTGCGACGGGCCTGGGCCGAGTTCTTCGAAGGCGTCGATGTGCTGCTGTGCCCGGTCACTCTCGTGCCGGCGTTCGCACACCAACAAGCCGGCAACTGGGCCGATCGACGAATGACGATCAACGGCAAAGACCGCCCCTATCTCGAGCTCGAGGGCTGGCCGGCCCTCATCGGCGCTGCCTATCTACCGGGAACTGTTGTGCCGGTTGGGTTCACCGCTGCCGGTCTGCCGATCGGAATGCAAGTAGTGGCTCCGTATCTCCACGACCGATCGGCACTCAAGGCGGCTGCGTTGATTGCCGATACACGCGGCGGATATGTGCCGCCACCGCTCGTCCGCTGAAATTCGGTCCCACGCGCTTGTTTGCTTCTTCGTCGTGGTTGGGTTCATGGCCGGCGCAGCGGGGTTCGCCTCGCCGGTCTCGGCGACATCGCCCACTTACGTCGGGCTTGTCCCGGCGCGGCTGCTCGATACCAGGGTGGGCGCGTCCACCGTCGACGGCCAATTCGTAGGTGGTGGCCAGGTCGGTCCGGCAGCACAGTTAGACGTGGCAGTTCTGGGCCGAGGCGGAGTACCAACGTCGGGTGTTGCCGCGGTGGCCCTCAACCTCACGGTCGTTTCCCCGACCGCGAGTTCTTTCGTCACCGTCTATCCCACCGGCGCGCAACGTCCGAACGCCTCCAACGTAAACTTCGTCGCCGGACAGACGGTTGCCAACATGGTGATCGTGCCGGTGGGTGCTGCCGGCCAGATCAGTCTCTTCAACGAAGCGGGTAGCGCGCACCTGATCGTCGACGTGCTCGGTTGGTTCGCCACCGGAGCGGGCTACACCGGGTTTGCGCCGGCCAGGTTGCTCGACACGCGGGCGGGCACGGCGACGGTCGATGGACAGTTTCTGAGCGTCGGTTCGGTCGGGTCGGCGTCGGACCTGGTGCTCACCGTATTGGGGCGGGGCGGTGTACCGCCGTCGGGAGTTGCCGCCGTGGTTCTCAACGTGACGGTTGCCGCGCCGACGGCTGACTCATACCTCACCGTTTACCCGACTGGCACTGCGCGACCAAACGCTTCCACCCTGAACTTCACTGCTGGGCAGACCATCGCCAATATGGTGATCGCGCCGGTTGGCGTAGGTGGCTGGATCAGTTTGTTCCACGAGTCGGGTAGCACGCACCTGATCGTCGATGTACTCGGTTGGTTTGCCGTCGGCGCCGACTACACCGGCTTCGCGCCGGCCAGGCTGCTCGACACACGCCCGGGCACGGCGACCACCGACGGCCTTCACCGCGCGTCCGAGTTCGTCGGCCAGAACTGCATGATCGACCTTCCAGTGCTCGGCCGCGGTGGCGTCCCGGCGTCGGGCGTTGGGGCGGTCACCGTCAATGTGACGGTCACACAGCCCAGTACCGGTTCGTTCGTGACCGCCTACCCGAGCGGTTCGCCGCGACCGATCTCCTCGAACTTGAACTTCGCTGGCGGCCGAACTGTCGCCAACCTGGTCGTAGTACCGGTCGGCAGCAACGGGCGAATCAGTTTGTACAACTACACCGGTCAGGCTCAGGTGATCGTCGACGTGCTCGGCTGGTTCGCCGGCTCGCCGCTCGCCGGTTCACCGCCCAACGCCGACGCACCGTTGAACGTCGGCTGTCAGCCATCGGTGTCAGAGGTGGCCGCAGAGTGCACGGCTCTCACGAACTTTCACCGAGCACAGGCAAGTCTCGCGCCTCTGACCGTTAGCGCAACGCTGAACGCGGCGGCCGTGGGACACTCCACCTCTCAGGCGTCGATCATGAGGATGACACACGACAGCGCCGATGGCGCCGGACCGGGCACGCGGATGACGAATGCCGGCTACGTGTGGCGTACGTGGGGCGAGAACGTGGCTTACGGGCAGTCCGACTGTGCAACCGTGATCGCCGCATGGATGGCAAGCCCGGGCCATCGCGCGAACATCTTGAACCCTGCCTTTACCGAGATAGGTATCGCCGTCGCGGTCGGACCGAACGGCTACAAGTACTGGACGATGGATCTCGCCGCACCGCGCTAACGCGCGAGCCGCGCGACGACGAGCACGTTCTTGCCCATGAAACGCCGCGTAACCGGTGTTGCCAGCCGTGTGATAGGTAGCACGAGGCGTTCGTAGATGGCCAGCAACTCCGGCGACAGCGACGAAACGCCACCCAATCGCCCACCGACGAAGTAGGCGATTGCGCCCACAGGATCGACGTACTGCGAGTGCACGATCTCGAAGCCTGCTGCTCGCAGATCGCGCCCGAGCCGTGTCGTCACGAATCGTCGCCAGTGACCCGAGACGCGATCGATCTCGCTGTAGAGCGCCTCGTGGGCAGGCCCGAACACCACCAGGTGAGCGTCGGGGGCACAGCGCAACGCTGCTTGCCGTAGCTCGGGTATCAGGTCGCGGATGTGCTCGGCGGAATTGCAGTACAGCACCGTGTCGAATGTGGCAGTGGTCGCAGCAATCGTGCCGAGAATCGGCGTGACGATGCCCGCGGCCGATGATCGCGCCACAGCCGCGGCAAGCTGTTCGAAGCGCTGTGAGTCGGGTTCGATAGCGGTGACCGAGTTGACCGTCGGCAGCGATGCCAACCGAGTTGTCACCGTGCCGGTACCCGCGCCGACTTCCAGCACGTCGCCGCGTACGAACGCTGCGAACGAGTCAACGAGAAACGAGTTGTAGCCCTCGAGTTCGCCCAGGCTGTCGAGGAACTCGGTGGGATATGCCGGGAACCCCCCATCCGGCAATCGCTGCCGCCGCCACTCGCGTGCGCGGCCACCGATCTCGCGCAAGGTGGCGGCCGCCGCACCGACTTTACGGAGATCCATTTTGGAGGTTCCCGCGAGGCGTGGCCGGAAGCAGATAGGAACGTCGGCGAACGACCCGGTGGCAGCGACATAAACCGCGAACCAGAAGAAGAATTCGTAGCCGCCAAGGTCGTCGATGGGAACCTCGTCGAGGAACGAGCGCACCATCGTCGGTGAGCTGACCCGGAATGATGTTGTCGGATCAGAGGGCAAGCGCATGCGCGTCGCCGCTCGCAGGGCAATCCTTGCCGTGTGGCTGAGGATTCTGCGTTGCGCGGTCACGCCGATGAACGTGCTGCGGTTCAAGAACCGCGAGCCGAAGACGCAATCGGGTTTGGGTTGAATCGTATTGAACGCCGCCACGAGCGCGGGTAGCTCGATGGGGTCGTGCTGCCCATCGAAATCGATGGTGCCGATCAGGTTCGCCGGGGTTTGCAGTGCCAGCCGTAGTCCGCTGGTTATCGCTTGGCTGAGGCCGCGCCCGGGGCCGTCGAACACCTGCATCTGTATACCCCGCAGCTGTGCCTCGGCGTGAAGCAACTTGACGGTGTCGTCGGTGGAAGCGTCGTCGATCACGATCAGCTCCAGCTCGGTCTCCAGTTCGCGCAGTTCGTCGCGAGCGCAAGCGAGGTCGGCCATAACCATTGGGACGTTGCGCGCCTCATTGCGGGTTGCGCCCACAAGAACGAGGAGTTGTCGATCAGAAGTCATGGCGCGACAACCCTATTTGAGGGTGATGACACTTTGGTGGCATCCGAGCCTAGGGTGAGTCATCAGCCTCCCGGATATTGCCCCCGCCGTCACGCGGCCGCTGTGGCGTGGGTGGATGCACGTCGCAGCCTTTGCGCTCGCCATTCCCGGTGGGATCCTGTTGATCGTGCAGGCCAACGGGGCATCGGCGACTGTTGCCGCGTGCATCTACAGCGCCAGCTTGGTGCTCGGATTCGGTACGTCCGCCGGTTATCACCGCCTTGCCCGCCGCGAACGCACGCGATCGGTGATGCAGCGCTTGGATCACTCGATGATCTTCGTCCTCATCGCCGGCAGCTACACGCCGATCTGCCTGCTTGGCCTTCCGAGTTCCTGGGGCATCCCCTTGTTGTGTCTCGTGTGGGTCGGCGCGGCGATTGGGATACTGCTCAAGCAACTCGCGTTCGAGCGACTGCGTGTGCTCGAGTACGCCCTCTACCCGATTCTCGGTTGGATAGTCGTCGTCGCGACACCGCAGTTGCTGCGCGGCATGAGCCCGACGGCGCTGTCGCTGCTACTCGCGGGTGGTGTCCTGTACACGGTTGGCATCCCGGTGCTCGCTCGCGAACGTCCTGATCCGTGGCCGCGCACCTTCGGCTATCACGAGATCTGGCACGCGTTCACCGTCGCGGCCGGAGCGTGCCACTTCGTCACCGTCGGCCTGCTCGTGCGCGGCTGATCAGCCATTCAGGGCTAGTTACTGACGACGTCGAAGCCGAGAGACAACGCAACGGGAATCTGCGTCGGGTCGAACGTCACGAAGGTCACTGGGCGCGGCAGGCGATCTGCGGCTGCGATGTGCAGGGCATCAGCCAGGCGCAGTGGTTGCTCTCGCATCAGCTGGGCCGCTCGATCGAGGCAGCGTTGGTCGAGCGGCACGACCGCGTATTGATCCCACTGCAGGCGAATCGCGTCCTCGAGATCTGCGCGCAACGCAGTCTCGTCGGTGAGCTTGGCGATGAGAGCCAGCGCCTCTGTGAGCGCAAGGGCGCTGACGCACGTCGCGTCGGCGGGCGCGGTGGTGAGCGCGTCGAGCGCGATGCGGCGCACGGCCGTCTCCACGTGCAGTGCGATGACCGCACTGGTGTCGAAGAAGACGGTCACCCGCGCAGTTCCCGCAAGGCTCGGTCGAGGCGCACCCCACTCCACACCGGCACCGGTTGGGAGAGCCGCGCCGGGTCGTGGCGCCGCGGCGCGAGGACGGCACCGGCAGCGATCAGGTCGGCGAGCACGGTCTGGCCCTGTTCGGCCTCGATCGGGCCCAACTGGGCGGCGGCACGACCGGCGACCGACACCACCACCCGTTGACCGGCGCCGGCCCGGCGAATGTGCGCGGCGAGGTCGGCGCGCAGTTCCCTGATGCCGATCATGGTGCTAGTCCGTGCATGTGTACAGCAGTGTACACACAACCGTTCGGCGCCGACGGATCGGTCGCGGCACAGTGGCTTCATGAACTTTGCCTTCACCGAAGAACAAGATGAACTGCGCAAGACCGTCCGTGCGTTCCTGGAAGCCAAGAGCAGCGAGGCTGCCGTCCGTGAGCAGATGGAGACCGCCGAGGGCGTCGACAAAGCCGTCTGGAAGCAGATGGGTGAGCAGATGGGCTTGCAGGGCCTGGCGATCCCGGAGGAGTTCGGTGGCTCCGGCTTCAGCTTCGTCGAACTCGGCATCGTGCTCGAGGAGATGGGGCGCGCGCTGCTGTGCGCTCCATACTTCGCCAGTGTGGTGCTCGCCGCCAACGTGTTGATCCACAGCGGCGACGAGGCCGCCAAGACCGCGCATCTTCCCGGCATTGCCAGCGGCGAAACCATCGCAACGCTCGCGTTCACCGAGCCGAGCGGCAAGTGGGACGAAAGTGGCATCACCTTGCCGGCCACCGGCAAGGGCAGCGACTGGAAGCTGACCGGAACCAAGATGTTCGTACTCGACGGCAACACAGCCGATCTGATCATCGTCGCCGCCCGCACCGGCAAGACCGTCAGCCTGTTTGCCGTCGATGGGGCAGCCAAGGGACTCACTCGAACCCCGTTGGCGACGATGGACCAGACGCGCAAGCAGGCCAAGCTCGATTTCGCCGACACGCCGGCCACCCTCATCGGCAAGGAGGGTGCCGGCTGGAACGTGCTCAGCACGGTCCTCGACCTGGCCGCGGTGGCGCTGGCCGCCGAGCAGGTCGGCGGCGCGCAGAAGGTTCTGGAGATGGCCGTCGAATATGCGAAGGTGCGCGTGCAGTTCGGTCGCCCGATCGGTTCCTTCCAGGCGATCAAGCACAAGTGTGCCGACATGTTGTTGGAGGTCGAATCTGCCAAGAGCGCGGCCTACTACGGCATGTGGTGCGCGGCAGAGATGAACGACGAGCTGCCTTCGGTGGCGTCGCTGGCCAAGGCCTACTGCAGTGAGGCCTACTTCCACGCCACCGCCGAGAACATCCAAATTCACGGTGGCATCGGTTTCACATGGGAGCATCCGGCGCACCTGTACTTCAAGCGCGCGAAGAGCAGCGAATTATTGTTCGGCGACCCGACGTACCACCGCGAGTTGCTGGCACAGCGCATCGGTATCTGATCTCTTCCGATGGCGACGGTGACGTTCCTGTTCCTGGTCGCGGCCGCGGTCTGCGTGTTCCTCATCGCCGCTGTCGTCGTGGGGCGCGAGGCCCATCGGCTCGACACGATTGCGCCGCGCTCGGTTTACATACCCGACGAGGCCGCGGAGTTCGTCGCCGAGTACCTGCCTGCGGAATCGCAGGCCCGGCTGACCCCCGGTGATCTCGAACAGCTATTGCGGTTTCACATGCAATGGTTGCATTCCAGGGGTTTGCAGCCCAGCAACGTGATCGACCGCCGGCAGGACATCGCCGAGCCCGTCGTCATCACTGAAGACAACCTGACCGCGTATCTGCTCGGTGCGGCCGAACGCAACGGCGTTGAGATCATCGACGATGTCGACGTGGTAAACGTCGTCGATGCTCATCTCGCCTATTTCGACGCCATCGGCGCGGTAGGTCCGCGTGCG
>JACQZX010000066.1 GCA_016213665.1 Actinomycetota bacterium
AGCAGGCGCGTGGGGCCACCACTAGCGGAACGCGCGTTGTAATGAAACCGATACAGCGCCAGCAGCAAGATCACCGTCGTGAAGACGGCCACCAAGGTCCACCAAACCAGTCGACCCACCGACACATCCGCCCGCAACAACGCCGCGATCAGCGCTGTGAACGGCAGCAGAACGAAGGGCGCGGGCGTGAGGTTGCTGACCACGGCGGCAAGGGCGCGTTCGCGCACGAATACGGCAGATGCCTCGTCCGCGTCAATAACCTGTTCCGTCACCACCGTTTGCCTCTAATCCTGGT
Organism: Actinomycetota bacterium; assembly: GCA_016213665.1. Classification (GTDB taxonomy): domain Bacteria; phylum Actinomycetota; class Acidimicrobiia; order Acidimicrobiales; family Ilumatobacteraceae; genus UBA668. The sequence continues at coordinate 296 of JACQZX010000066.1, forward strand.
GATCCTGGTAATCCTGGTAATCCTGGTAATCCTGGTGATCCCAATTGCTGTGCCTTGCAAACGGTTTCTTCGGCATTTCTGTACTCGCCCTTGACCTCGATCCACCCGGTTTGGTGTTCAGAACAAGGGTTTCGTGTTCAATGAGCCAATGCGCGGCCGTTTCGCCCCGTCACCCACCGGGCCGCTGCATCTCGGCAACCTACGAACGGCAATGGTGTCGTGGCTGCAGGTGCGTTCACTGAGTGGTGATTGGTTGGTGCGCATTGAAGACCTCGACACGGTCACCTCGTCGGTGGCGCACGAGGCCGACCAATTGGCCGCGCTGGCGGCCATGGGCATGCAGAGCGACCTGCCGATTGTGCGTCAATCCACGCGTTTCGAGTCGTATCGCGACGCGATCGCCACGTTGCGCCGCCTGGGGCGGGTCTACGAGTGCTACTGCAGCCGGCGGGAGATCCGCGAAGCAGCTCAGGCACCGCACGACTTCACCGCCGGCGACGCCTACCCGGGCACTTGTCGCGAGCTGTCTGCGGCACGGCGCGAGCAATTTCGGCGAAGTGGGCGCCCAGCGGCCCTGCGCTTGCGGTGCGACGGGGAGCGGTTCGTGATCGACGATCTCATCGCCGGCCGCTTCGTAGGCGACGCCGACGACGTTGTGGTGCAACGAAACGACGGCGTGCCGGCCTACAACCTGGCCGTGGTGGTCGATGATGCCGCGCAGGGAATCACCCACATTGCTCGCGGGGGCGATCTCCTGACCAGCACGCCCCGCCAGCGACTGTTGCAAGAGTTACTTGACCTGCCCGAGCCGACCTATGCGCACGTGCCGTTGGTGGTCGGAGCCGATGGCAAACGACTGGCCAAGCGTCACGGCGCGATCACGCTTGCCGACCTCGCGGCGCGCGGTGTCTCAGTCGATCGGGTGCGCGAATGGCTGATGTCAAGTCTCGCAGCGGCGAGCGCCGACGAGTTCGACATCAACCTGGTGTCGGAACTGCCGATAATGGTGAGCAACGAGGACTTCTGACGCGACTCAGTACGCGTAGACATCTCGCAGATCGCGGTTTACCATAGCTAACGTTACGTCTCGACAGCGGAAGACCCTGAGGCGAATACCCTCCGATGAACATTTTCACGACCACCACTTCCCGACACGGCGTGCGCATCCTTCTGTGCGTCGGCGCACTCGCAGCCGCTTCCTCCTGCTCCACCACTTCGGTCGCGCAAGGCTCCACTCAGTCTGGCGATGCTCCGGCAACGACTCGCCCGATCACCACCGAGCGGTCGACCGCCTCGACCACCAGCTCGCCGCGAAAGACCGCCGTTTCAACAACGGTGACCGCCACGACCGAGCCGGAGCCTTCGACCACGACTACCCCGACGACAGAGCCAGCTCCGACGACGACCCTTCCGGCCAATGTCGAGGTCGTCGGCCCGTGGCTGGAAACGATCGTCGCAGTCGGCGACGATGACGGGCCGAATACAGCGTCGGCACAACTGCGGTTGAACCAACTCGGCTTCTGGGTGGGTGACATCGACGGCCATTACGGCTTCGCCACAACACAGGCCGTCATGGCGTTTCAGAAGTATCTCGGCCTTTCGGCATCGGGCAAAGTCGATCAGGAGACCGCTGATTGGCTGACGTCGTTCACCGAGAAGGCCCACGGCTCGTCCGACGACGGCACGCTGGTGGAAGTCGACAAGACCAAGCAGTTGTTGTTCATCGTCGTCAACGGCAAGACGCTGTGGACGTTCAATACCTCAACGGGTAGCGAGATCGCCTACACGGCAACGAATCGCAACACCGGTGAGCCCGAGAGCGGTTCGGCAGTCACGCCCAATGGGGTCTGGAAGGTGAACCGCGAGCGACCCAACGGATGGTGGGAAGGCGACCTCGGCGATATCTATCGACCGAAGTACTTCAAGGGTGGCGTTGCTATCCACGGCATGACCAGGGTTCCAAATCGGCCCGTGTCACACGGTTGCGTGCGCGTCAGCGTGGCAGCGATGGACTTCATCTGGGAAAGCGAACTGGTTCCGCTGGGTACGCCGGTTTGGGTTCACGAGTAACATAGGCTCGCGACCAAGCGAGTTCACGCACGGCGAATTCGAAGCTGATGATCGGCGGCATTGCGACACACGCCGGTGGCGAGATCGAACCGCCACCCGTGCATCGTGCACACCAGTTCGTGGCCATCGATCTCACCGAACACCTGCAGGTCGGCCTGGCGATGAGGGCAAGTTCGCTCGATGATCCATCCGTCGAGCTCGAACTCTTTGCCCGCAAGCCCGCCGCGATCTGGATCGAGCTTGCGTAGTGCCTCGGCCTCGGCGCGACGCATGCGTTCGACCGACAATGACTTGAAGAAGTTGTACAGGTATTCGTTAAACGGCCCGGCGCGCCAGGCGGTGAAGCGACACGACAAGAACAGGTCGTTGCTCCAATCGTTGGCATGTTTGGCCGCCACAGTCTCGACAAGCTCGCGTTGAACATTGAACCGGAAACCATGCGTCTCGCCTGGCACCTCTCGGCGAACTTCCCGATTTGGGAAGTCGATGGCGATCGGCAAGTCACCCGCGCGGAAGACGCAAACCGCGCCGATCGCATCGCACAGCGTCGGAGCCATTCGCATCAGCGGCTCCCACCACGCCTTCAACCGCTCGAGTAGGTCGTCGGTCGGTTGGTGCCAACCAGCCTTCATCTGCTCCAGCCACGGCAGCCAATCGGCCTGGAACCTGCGTAGGTAGTTCTCTTTGTCGGCGAAGATCAGGTCGACCTCTGCCTGCGGCATCGGATGCGTGACGTTGAACTGGTCGCCGTCGGGGCCGGAGTTGATTTCGATCTCGGTCCCGGGTATCGCCAGAATGCCCTGATGGCCAGCCGCAGCCAGGCGTGCCATGAAGCTGCGCTGATCGGGAAAGATGCTCAGCTCGTCGCCGGTGATGACGTTGAACTGGAACAGGTCGGGATCAAGAAAGGCCGGTGGTCCGGCGCTGGGCACAACCGCGCGCGCCCCGATCTTCTCCACGTAGCGCATCGCCCGCTGGAACTGACTCGCCACCTTGGCGTCGATCAGTTCGCGCATGCGTGCCGGTGTTTCCTCGTAGACCATCGGGTACCAGATCGCGCCGCTGTACTGCAGCCAGTGCAGGTCGACGGGGCCGTGGTTACGCAGCGCATCGAGGTCGTTGGTGCGGCAGTCGTTCTGATTCACCAATCGGCCGGTGCCGTCGCTGATCATGATCGCCGAGTCGCCACCGGGACCGTCGGTCATGCTTGTCTCGGTGTGAATCGCCACCGTCAGATTTGGCCCTAACACCATCTCCTCGCCGTCGAAGGTGCGCAAGATGTTGTGAAAGCCGAGCCGCAGCATGATGCGCTCGAGTTCGCGCGTGGGATAGCCCGGAATGAGCACGGTGACGTCTTTGTTCATGTTCGCCACCAACCAATCCTCATCGAGGTGATCAGCGTGGATGTGCGAGATGTACAGGTACTTCGGGTTACAGATGCGCTCCATCAACTCCTTGGAGAGTTGATCGTTGCGCGGAAAGACGAACCAGGAACCATGAAACTGTGGCAGGAACCACGGGTCGCACACGATCGAGCCATCGAGCGTGTCGACAAGGATTCCTGCGTGACCGATAGAGGTTGCGCGCATGCCGGGCAGGCTACTGATGAGTTACCGACGCAACCAGTGGCGCAGGCAAAGTTGGGACCAAAGTCCCGAAGCCGGCGGTGTTCAGGCGGTGGGCGCGTCGGTGAACTGCTGACCGGCACGAGAAACGTGCTCGGTCCATGTGCCACCATCCCAATAACGCAGGTCGAAACGCCCGGATGGATCGGCGTACCACCCCGCGGGTACCGCTGGGGTAGCCGACGCCGCCGGCTGATAACTCGGCGTCGGCTGATAGGTGGCCGCGCCGATCGGCGCCATCGAGGCCGGGGCACTGCTCGTGGAACTTGCTGCAGACTCGGGAGCCACCGCCCAGCCCGCCGGTTCGGCGACCGAGCTTGTGGCTGCCGATGGGGTAGCCGGCGCGGCAGACGCCGTGGCCTCACGGCTCAAGAAGGCGGTGACCTCGGTGGTGGTGGTAACGATGCCGACAACGCTCCACCCCTGCGCCGACTTCTCGGTGAGAGTGGCAGCGAGAGCTGCCGGGTCTTTGGCGGATGCACTGGCTGTGGAGAATTCCTGCATGCCACGAACAGTAGCGCGCACCGAGCCGCCGTTGTCCAGCGGCTCTGCTCAGCCGCGTTCAGCCGGGGCGCACCAACCGATGCACATCGGTCGCCCCGGGTGCTCCGTCGTACACCAACTCGCCGTCACGCAACGCGAGCAGTCGGTGAACCCGGTCGACGAAGGCCAATTCGTGGGTTGCGACCACCAACGTCGCTCCTGCACCGGCCGCCTCGTCGAGAAGTTCCAGCAGCGATTGCTTACCTGCCTCGTCCAGGCCGACGAAGGGTTCATCGACCAGCAATAGCTGAAACGGCCTGACCAGCGCGATCGCAATCGCCGCTTTCTGTCGCAGGCCGCGGCTGAAGCTTGTGGGAATGTCGTCGCCCCTGTTTTCGAGTTGCAGACGAACGAGCAATTCTTCCGCGCGAGCTTCTGCGGGCGCGGAGCTTTCACTTTGGCTGTGCAACCGGGCCACGTAGTGAAGGTGTTCGCGCAACGACAGGTCGTCGTAGAACGTCGGCGTGTCGGATAGCCAACTCAACGACGCGCGGGCCGACGCACTACCCGATCGGTGGCCCGAGATGTAGGCACTTCCGCCGCTGGGGTCGAGCAGACCGGCCACCATTCGCAACAACGTCGTCTTGCCACTGCCGTTGTGACCGACGAGCGCGACGTGCTGACCGAACGGAACCTCTAGGTCGAGCGGCAGCACAGCGGGGCGATCGCCGTAGTCCTTGGCGAGCTGCAAAGTACGCAGCGCCGGGCGCTGACCACCGAACTCTTCAGTTCCTTGACTTGATTTCATCGTGCGAGCCTCGTCGTTCCCAACGCCTGTGCGCGACCCTCGTCCATGAAGGCGCGAATCCTGCGACGTACCCGGTCGCGGACCTTCACCCAGTATCCGACGAGCAGGGCGAGCAACGCGGACCCGAGCGCGCCGCGCACGGCGGCGGCAATGAGTGATTCACCAGCGTCGGCCGCCGCCCGCAGGAAGAACACCGTCGAGGTACCGAACGTGCTGACGATCACCGGCAGCAACAGGCGCAACGTGGCGCCGAGTCCGGCCATCTCGGGCGGCACGAACGACTGTTGGCGCTCAGTCTTGATCGGATCGGGGGCATCGCGCACGATGCTCACTACCCCGCCGGCGGAACCCGCCACCAGGTTGGGAAGAGCGAAGATCGCGGCGGGCACGATGGCGTCGGCGCTGCCGAGCACGAGAACGGCGGCGACGGCAGCGACGGCGGCAAACGGAATCAGCGCAATGGTGGGTGCAAGTAGGTGGCGGGCGAGTAACTCGCCACGGTCGATCGGAAAGCTGTCGGTCCTGTCGGGTTGATCGACCTCTTGCGACAACGGCTCCATCACTTCCAAGCCGATGACGAAGGCAACCAGTGCGCTGGCGAGTACTGCCGGCGTCGTGCCACGCACGACCGTTGCTTGCAGCACCCCGAACAGTGCCGCCAGCGCGCCAATGCGAACGAGGCGGGTTGCAGGGAACCGCAGCAACCCGTGCCAGCCGCGGCTCCAAACGGCGCGCGTGACCCCACGCCCGGAAGTCGCCCCCGACTTGCGCCAGGGTCGGCGACGCGCTTGCTCCTGATTGAGTTGCCGCCGCAGCAAGATGACGGTGCGCAGATCCTGCATCGTCACCGCGAAGCGCAACTGCGCGACGAGGGCGCTGCGTCGTGCGAGCGCTTCCAACGAGATGCGGCCCAGCGTCAGCAAGCCTGCGGTGACGGCCACGAGGGCGACGGCGACAGCGACGAGATCGATCGGCCGCTGACGCCAGCCCCACATTGCCAGACTGCCGAACGAATCCGCCGGGCCTGCGATGCCGCCAGTGCGACCCGACTGGAAGATCGCCACCGTCTGCCATACAACAACCCCGATCCCCGACGACGTGGCAATCCAGCGCGGGCAGCCGAGGGTATGAGCGAGCAGCGCAGCACCCGCCCAGAGCATCGCGGTGGCTACCCCGAACAAGGCACCGCCGCCGGCCCACGCCGACAACGAACCGGGGAGTCGCCGACCCGCTAGTTGGCCGGCGATCGCTCCAACGGTGGCGCCAAGGAACATCGCGCCGCGCACGCGTTGCAACGCGGGGCGTAGCAAGGCGCGCCGGCGATCAACCGGGGAGAGCATCACGTGCACCACGTCGGCCGTTTCCAACGCGATCGGGCCGCCTTGTGCCCCGCCGCGCAGCCCCGCCAGCAGAGCCAGCGCCGTTACCAATCCGATTATCGAGGGACCGTTGCGCGCGATGTCGGCTATTGCGGCGGCACCGAGGGCTTCGTCGTGCACCGAACTGCTGATCCATAACACGCTGCCACCACCGAACAAGCCGACGAGATAGGCCCGGTAGGCCGCATCAAACCATTCGATGTTGCCGAGGCGGTGTCGCTGGCGAGTGCGGCGCAGGGCGCGCAGCGCATCTTCGTTCATTGCGTGTCGAGCTCGACAGTGCCGAGCTCGGCAGGGCGGGAAGCGTCGGCCGACCAGCCCGACCAACTGGCAACGAAGAGGCGCGGCGGTAGCAGCCCGGCAT
>JACQZX010000067.1 GCA_016213665.1 Actinomycetota bacterium
AACCCGGCGAGGACGGCAAGTTGGTGCGGCTGATCGGCGCCGGCCCATGCCGCCTGCATCCGCAAGGGATCTATGCCTAACCGAGTAGCGGCGTCGGCCGCCACCAAATCGCGCAATCGGATGAACTCCCCGAGGATCGCGACCCGCCCGATGCTCGAGTAGGTGGTCCACGCGTCGAGCGCGGCCGCTGCTGAGAGCGCCAACGGATCCGGACCCGTGACGATGGAGACGGGCTCGGCGTTCGGCTTGATGGCGGGCGCCGCGTCGACGTTGCCGTCGATGGTTACCAAGGCGACGGCGAGAGTCGCAAAGACGGTGACGCCAACGACGAATCTGCCCGCGGAAACACCGCCGACAGACTTCCGAAAGATCATCGGCGAACCCTAGAACTACGCTGCGCGCATGGCAATTCGGGCTGCGGCACTACTCGCCGCCGGCAGCGGCACGCGTTTTGTCGGTGGATCACACAAACTTGTTGCGCCAATTGATGGGCGGGCGGTTTGGGAATGGTCGCTGGCAGCGATGATCGCAGCCGAGTTCGAAGTCGCCGTCGTCGTCACCGGAGCCGTCGAGTTGGATGTACCTCGCGGTGTCGTCGCGCGACACAACCCGGATTGGGCCCTTGGCCAGGCAAGTTCGTTGCGTTGCGCGGTGACCGCCGCCGCCGAGGCGGGTGCTACCAGCGTCACCGTCGGCCTCGCCGATCAGCCTGCCGTGCCCAGCAGCGCGTGGCGCGCGGTGGCCACGGCGGCGAGTCGGCACCGAATCGTGATCGCCACCTATCAAGGAATCCGCGGGCCGCACCCGGTTCGGCTTGCGCGCGAAGTCTGGCCGTTGCTCCCCGACCACGGCGACGAAGGTGCCCGCGGTCTGATCCGAGCGCACCCCGACTGGGTGCGCGAGGTTCCGTGCCAAGGCTCCCCGGCCGACATCGACACCTTGGGCGATCTCGAGATGGCGATCGATCGGCGATTGGTCACCAGGCTGTTGGGCCGGTCACCCGATGGCGACTACGAGGTCGTCGTGCGCGCGGACGACGGCGAACCACTGGTGTTGCGTAACTCGCCGCTGATGCGCGACGGCAGGCCGATGCCGACGCTCTACTGGTTGGCAGGCAGGGCAGCGGTGCGCGAGGTGAGCAGGCTGGAAGCCGCCGGCGGCGTGCGCTCGGCCGAAGCAGAAGTAAATCCGGTCGAACTTGTCGCCGCTCATGCACGTTATGCGGCCGAGCGCGATGCCCGATTACCCGCGGCCTATCGCGGCCCGCGGCCCAGCGGCGGCGTCGCGGGAACGCGCCACGGCGTGAAGTGCCTGCATGCGCACTTCGCCTATCATCTCGCCGGCGGCGACGACCCCGTCGGTCGCTGGGTGGCGGCCCACTTGGTGCAGGTCTTGAAATGACTGTCTTGCGATGACAATGCTCACAATACTCATGCGCGCGGACGACATCGTGTTCGTCTCGGCAGGCTCCAGTTATACGGTGCCAGTCGGTGTCGCCACCTTGACCGCGATGATTGCCGGCGACCCTCCGCTGCCGGAAGAACTGATAAACGCGATTGGGACAATCATGGATCACATCGAAGACGTGACTCGCGAGTTACCGGGCGCAGCGGCGGCCGACCGCATCGAGTGTGGCGGCAATGGTGTCGGCACGATCGCGGCGGTTGAAGTCGGCGGTCATGCGCCACTTCCCTTCAGCCTGTCGCGCGCTGCCGCCGAAGAGGTCTTCCGCACCATCGCCACCGAGACTGCTTCCGATCGCGCGCTCAACCCTGGCTTACCGAAGGCCGAAGTCCGGCAAGTTCTAGGTGTGTGCTGTGCGGTGGTGGCTATCTTTCGCGCGTTGCCGGCCGCGGTCATTCACGTGGTGACTGAAAGCGACGCCCTGCTTGGTTGTGGCGAGCAATGAGTCGGCTCAGTAAGACTCGCGGAGACCAGGGCCACCCGTCGGTGCCCACGGAGGCACCGGTGATTCGCGGGCGGCGCGTCGTGTTACAGCCGCTGACAGCGCGCGACTGGCCAGCGTGGAGTGAAGTCCGGTTACGAAACGCGGAGTGGCTACAACCGTGGGAGCCGCTACGTCCGGAGCATCAGGTCGATCCGGCACTCGATCGCGACGCATTCAACGCTCGCTGTCTCGCGCGCGACCGTGAACGGCAAATCGGCGCTGCCGCCGGTTTCGGCCTATTCGTGGGAACCGAGTTCGCCGGCGAGATCAACCTCAACAACATCGTGCGCGGCGCGCACCAGAGCGCAACTGTCGGTTATTGGATCGATCGCGCCCAGGCCGGGCAGCGTTTGATACCCGAAGCTGCCGTGGTGCTCGCAGGTTTCGCGTTCGAGCAGCTGCGACTGCACCGTTTTGAAGTCTGCATCGTGCCGCGCAACACTCGCAGTCGACGGGTGATGGAGGTTCTCGAGTTGCGCGAAGAAGGCACCGCCGAGCGCTTCCTCGAAATTGCCGGCACATGGGAAGACCACGTGCGCTACGGGTTCACCGCCGAAGAGTGGTTCGCCCGCCGCGATGCGCTCGCCGCGGCCTGGCTGTAACCAGCAACGGCTGTAATCAGGCCTGCTCGCCGGCGAGTCGTGTCGCTTGCGCCTTCGCCTTGCGCATCTGCGAGCGGCGCTTCCAGGTCTTCAGCTTCCAGTGGCGAATCGCAGAACCGTTGCCCTTGTCGCCCCTCTTGGCCTTCTCAGCGTCGTGATGATGCGTCGGTACCCAGGCTCTGCCCGGCTCGTGCACCTCGTCGGGTTCGAAACCCGCACTGACCTTGGCCGCCACTGCGTGCAATTCGCTGTTGATGCGATGCCGTTCGTTGTGGGCGTGTGCTCGCAAATCCATCTTCGGCGCTGGGGCCGTTTCCTGGTTGCGATGGCGCTGGCTCATTGCTACCTCCGTCTGGGTTTGTTGGCGTCTGGGTCTGTAGGCATCTGGTTCTGTAGCTGAAACGTACGCCACCGACCGGTCGCCGTGTAGGGACCTTTGGTAACAGTTCTGCGCGCTTTTCAGCGCGAGCTGATCTTGGCCTGCAACGCCGCAATTCGTTCTGCGAACCACGGTTGGCGCGTGCTCCAAACCTGCGGCGTGAGTTCGCGGTCAACGGCGTCGGCGTGCGTGCGCACATCGGCCATCTCCTGGATGGTGCGCTTCATCTCGATCAGCAGTTCGCGCGGAGCTGCCGCGGCGCGGGCTGCAATCTCCTGGGCTGCAGCCGGCAGTTGATCGTCGTCGTAGCAACGGTGCACCACGCCGAGGCGCTCAGCTTCGGTGCCATCGATCACTTCCCCGAACACCACGGAAGCGAACGCTGTTTGCGGACCGGCGATGCGGCGCAACATCCAGGTGTGGCCACCACCTGGGTGGATTCCGATCTGCAAGAACCTGCTGTCGAACTTCGCCCGCCGGGCCGCCAACCGAAGGTCGCAACCGAGCGCAAGATTCATACCCGCCCCAACCGCGGCGCCATTCACCGCGGCCACCGTCGGCAATGGGCTGCGGGCGATGCGCAGGAACCCTTCGTAGATCACGCCGAGGCTTTCCTTGGTGCTCTCCGCGAGGTTGCCGAGATTGGCCCCGGCGCAGAACGCCGGCGGGGCACCGGTGACGACGATCGCGCCGACCGCAGGGTCGGATTCGATGCGATCCATCGCTCCGATGATCTCGGCGACCATGGGAGCGGTGAGTGTGTTGCGTTCGCCCGGGTTGTTGAGCGTGAGCGTGGCAACGCCATCGACAATGGAAACCAGCACGAGTGACATCGCCCCAGCGTATTGCGCTCGGCGCGATGAAACCGGCGTCGTTCCGGCCGGTTACACTCCGAAACGGATACTTCATCCACCAATTCCAACACTCCAAGGGGGAGACAAAATGCGCAAGAGCAAGCGCTTCACAGCGATGGCACTCGTTGCAGCCTTCGGTCTCGTCGCCGCCGCATGTGGCGACGACAAGGAAAGCGACGGCACATCAGCGCCAACAGGCCCGTCAGTCGGACTGGTGTTCGACATCGGTGGCCGCGGCGACCAGTCGTTCAACGACGCGGCAGCCGCCGGTATCGAACGAGCCAAGGCAGAACTTGGAATCACATTCACCGAGGCGTCGCCCAACGACGACGGCTCGAACCGCAAGGAACTGCTCGACCTCGCCGCCGAATCGAGCGAAGTGGTCATCGCCGTCGGCTTCCTGTTCGAAGCCGATGCGGCTGCGGTGGGCGTTGCCAACCCCGGAGTTACCTTCGGCGTCATCGACTCCGCCATGCTCGACTTCGCCAACGGTGCGGTGCCCTACGGCGACAACATCGCCGGCTTGGTGTTCTCCGAGCAGCAGGGTTCGTTCCTCGTCGGCGCCGCTGCGGCGCTGAAGAGCACGACCGGCCAGATCGGCTTCATCGGTGGTGTCAAGGGCGTCGGTGGTCTGATCGAGCGCTTCGAGGCAGGCTTCATCGCCGGTGCTCACGCCGTGAACCCCGACATCGAGATTGTCTCGGAGTACATCACCGAGGCGCCCGACTTCGACGGATTCAACGCACCTGACCGCGCCCGCGACATCGCGACCGCGATGTACGAGGGTGGTGCCGACGTCGTCTACCACGCCGCCGGTGGCTCTGGCGCAGGCCTGTTCGAGGCCGCCAAGGCATACCGCGATGCGATGAACATCAACGTGTGGGCGATCGGCGTCGACAGCGACCAGTACAACACGAGTGACCCGGCGGTGAGGGACGTGATCCTCACCTCGATGCTCAAGCGTGTCGATGTTGCCGTGTTCGAGATCATCAAGGCCCACATCGACGGCAAGGTCGTCGGTGGTCCCACGGTGTACGACCTGTCGGTTGACGGCGTTGGTTACTCCACCACTGGCGGCTTCGTCGACGACATCGTCGACCAGTTGGAGGCGTTCAAGGCCGACATCATCAGCGGTGCCATCGTGGTACCGACCGATCCGGCCGAGGCCTGATCAAGCCGAGATTTCAAAATTGCAATGAGTGAATCGGGGCCGGACTAACGTTCGGCCCCGATTCGACTTTCAGGGGGAGCGAGTGGCACGAGCAATCGAGTTGATCGGAATCACCAAGCGCTTCCCAGGCGTCGTTGCCAACGACAAGGTCGACCTGGCCGTCGAGCAGGGCGAGATTCACGCCGTATGCGGCGAAAATGGTGCGGGCAAGTCGACGCTGATGAAGATCCTGTACGGCATGCAAAACGCCGACGAGGGCACGATGAAGGTCAACGGCCAGGAGGTGCGTTTCCACAAACCCACCGACGCCATCGATCTGGGCATCGGCATGGTGCATCAACACTTCATGCTCGCCGATCAACTCACCGTGCTCGAGAGCGTGATCCTCGGCAGCGAGCCCACTCTCGCCGGTGGCCGCATCGACTTCGCCGCCGCGAAGGCCCACCTTGCAGAGGTGAGCCAGGCATATGGACTCAATGTCGACCCTGACCAGTTGATTGAATCACTGGAGGTCGGCGAACGCCAACGGGTCGAGATCATCAAGGTTCTCTACCGCGGCGCCAAGATCCTCATTCTCGACGAACCGACGGCTGTGCTCGTTCCGCAGGAGGTCGAGGAGCTGTTCCGCAACCTGCGCGAACTGAAGGCGAACGGGGCGACGATCCTGTTCATCGACCACAAGCTGGCCGAGGTTTTGGCCATCGCCGACACCGTCACAGTGCTTCGTCAAGGCCGGTCGGTGGCGACGGTGAAGGCAGCCGACGTGACCGCTCCTCAACTCGCCGAGCTGATGGTCGGCTCCGAGCTGCCCACACCGGCGACGAGCGAATCAACTGTGACCGACGACGTTGTGTTGCAAGTCCGCGATCTGCAGATCAATGAGGCGGGTCGGCCGGTCGTCAGCGATGTGAACATAGTCATTCGCCGCGGTGAGGTCGTCGGGGTAGCGGGCGTCGAGGGCAACGGTCAGGCAGCACTCGTCGACGGGATCATCGGCACCCGACCGGTCGCCGGCGGCACCATCGAGCTCCTCGGCGACGATGTCACCCGTCAATCTGTTCGCCATCGCCGCGAGCGTGGCATCGGTTACATTCCGCAGGATCGCCAGCGCGAGGGGCTCTTGCTGCTGGCGCCGCTATGGGAGAACGCCGCCTTGGGTCACCAGACGCAAGCTCCTTACTCGCAGGGTTTCTGGATGAATAGGTCAGGTATGCGAACTGCGACGCAAGAGATCAGGAGTGAATTCGACGTGCGCACGCCGAACATCGACGTCGCCGCCCACGCGCTCTCGGGTGGCAACCAGCAGAAGTTCATCGTCGGCAGAGAGATGCACTCGCAGCCGACGCTGCTCGTCGCCGCCCACCCGACGCGTGGCATCGATGTTGGCGCACAGGCTGCGGTGTGGGACCAACTGAAAGCAGCACGCGCCGCCGGCTTGGCGACGCTGCTGGTGAGCGCCGACCTCGACGAGTTGATCGGACTGTCCGACACGATCGTTGTGATGTTCCGCGGCCGAATAGTCGCCACGCTCGATCCAGCGAAGGTGACACCGCGTGATCTCGGGGCCTACATGACCGGCGCGGCCACTCAGGACGACGCGGCATGACCCGCATCGCCAGCGTGCTTCGACGTATCAAGACCGACGCGGCGGCACCGGTGATGGCACTCGTGTTCGCCGTCGCCGCATCGTCAGTCGTGCTGCTGGTCGCCGGCAGCAACCCGATTCAGGCGTACAGCGACATGTTGAAACACGCCAGCAAGCTGGAAACGATGATCGACATCCTCAACCGGGCGACACCACTGTTCATCGCCGGTATCGCCGCGGCGATCGGTTTCCGCATGAACCTGTTCAACATCGGCGTCGAAGGCCAATATCTGCTCGCGGCTCTCGTCGCCGCCCACGTCGGCGGACTGGTGCATCTGCCGGCGCCGCTGCACATTGCTCTCATCCTGCTCGTGGCCATGAGCGTCGGCGCCGCCTACTCGGGCGTCGCCGGCGTGCTGAAGGTCACGAAAGGCGTCCACGAAGTGATCTCGACGATCATGCTCAACGCGATCGCTACGTCGGGCCTCATCGTCGCCGGTTTGCAGGCTTGGCAGGCCGGCGGCGGCCTCGGCGGCAACGTCACCCGTGTCGGCACCACGCCGATCGACGAATCCGGGCGCCTTCCCAATCTCAATGGCTTCGTCGAGATCTTCACCCGCGACATCGGCCGCGACCGAGAACTGACCGGCGTCCTCGTCGTGGCCATCGCCGTCGGTGTCGCCTACCACGTGATCGTCGGTCGCTCCCGATTCGGTTTCGATTTGAGAGCGAGCGGGGCCAATCCCTTCGCCGCCCACGTCGGCGGAATCCCGCCGAAGCGCATGATCGTCACAGCGATGGTGCTGTCGGGCGCGGTCGCCGGTCTAGTCGGAATGACCGAGATCATGGACGGTGGGGTGTTTCCGGCGAATCCCATCCAGGGCCTGGGTTTTGCAGGTATCGCCGTGGCGTTGCTCGGCCGCAACAGCGCCATCGGTGCGCTGGTCGCCGCGCTGATCTTCGCCTTTCTCGACATCTCATCGGGCATATTGCAGAACACCGGCTCCGCATCGCGTGAAATCGTGCAGATCATGCAGGGTCTCATCATCCTCGCCGCCGTCGTCGCCTACCAGGTGACAGAGAGAGCGCGCGCTCGTGAAGAGGCGAAAGCGGCCGCGACCGCACTGGCGGCGGTGGCGTCATGAGCGCATTGCGCAACCTGCCCGGCTGGGCGCGGTGGTGTCTCTATGCGACCATCGGCATGCTGGTACTCGACGTCGTGCAAGGCTTCGACGACACCGACCTGCTCACGTCCGAGGGAGCCTCGCGAGCAATGTTGCGCTGGGGCCTACCGATCCTGCTCGCCGGTCTCGGCGGCTTGTTCGCCGAGCGCTGCGGAGTCGTCAACATCGGTCTCGAGGGAATGATGGTGCTCGGCACGTGGTTCGGTGCCTGGGGCGCGCTCGAATTCGGTGCGTGGTGGGGGCTGCTGCTCGGCGCGCTCGGCGGCGCGCTCGGTGGGCTACTGCATGCCTTGGCAACCGTTCAATTCGGCGTCGACCACGTCATCTCCGGCGTCGCGATCAACATCCTCGGGCCTGGTCTGGCCCGCTTCTTGTCGTCGGAGATCTTCAATCAGAAATACAAAGATGTCGGTGGGTCGATCACGCAGTCGCCGCGAGTGCCCACCGTCGGCCGGATGACGTTCCCATTCCTCTCCGGCGGCGACTTGTTCGGCTGGACCACCCCCGATTTCCTCGGTTGGTTCACGGGCAAGGACTGGTTCCTGGTTTCCGACATCACCGGCTTCGCCCGCGGACTGACCAGCAACATGTCATGGGTGACTGTGTTCACGCTTGCGTTGCTGCCGTTCTGCACATGGTTGCTGTGGCGCACACGGTTCGGGCTGCGCCTGCGAATCAGCGGCGAGCGGCCCGAGGCCGGCGAGGTGCAGGGCGTCAACATCTACCTCTACAAGTACATCGGGGTGGCGATCAGCGGTGCCCTCGCGGGCCTCGGCGGCGCTTTCATCGCCAGCGGCGAACTCTCGGGCGTCTACAAGGAGGGCCAGACCGCCGGTCGCGGCTTTATCGGCCTGGCCGCTTTGATCTTCGGCAACTGGCGGCCAAGCGGAATCTTTGCCGGCGCGATGCTGTTCGGTTACCCGTTCGCACTCGACCTGCAAGATCTGGAAGGCAAGGCGTCGCACGCGCTGATGTTGGTCACCGCCATCGCCCTTTTCGCCATCATGGTCTGGGCGATCGTGCGCAAGAACCGGACCGACGCGATACTCGCCGGTGTTCTCGCTGGCCTGGCACTGCTTTGGTACCTGCTCGCCGACACGCTGCCCGATTGGTGGGCCGCGATCCTGCCGTACGTCATCGTGCTGGTGGTGCTCATCTTCTTCACCAAACGATTACGACCACCGGCGGCGGCGGGACGCCCATACCGCAAGGGCGGCGGCTAGCGCGATGGAACACAAATTGTCATCACCCGTATAGGATGTTTGTCATGACATCCGTGGTGACACGAGAGAAGATCTCGGCAACGGTGGATCGCGAGGTGTTGACGCGCGCTCGTGCCCTCACTGGCCTCACCAGCATCTCTGCGCTCCTCGACAAAGCCCTGGCCATGACGGTGGCAGCCGAGCTGGAAGCACGCTGGCACGCTGGCTACGACGCGAATCCTGCTGGACGGCCAGTCGATTCGGTCACTGCGACCTACCCCGACCTGGAACTCGACAGTTGAGTGCTGCGCTTCCGGAGCGAGGGGAGCTGTGGATCGCTGACATTCCCGGCGACAATCGTCGACCGGTCGTTGTGCTGACACGGTCGACGTTCATCCCGCGGCTTGCGAACGTGACCGTGGCACCGGTAGTCACGATTGTGCGGGACATACCGACCGAGCTGATCGTTGGCGAAGGCCACGGCATCGATCATCGCAGCGCCGTTAGCCTTGACAACATCCTCACTCTTCATCGACGCCATCTCCTTCGGCGCGTCGGTGCACTCAGCGACGCCGAACTCGAACAAGTATGCGAGGCCCTAGCGCTCGCCCTTGGATGCGACTGAGTTCAGAACAGCCTTCAGCCGTCTAGTTCCGCGATCGCCTGCACTTCGATTCCGCCGCGCGGCCGTTGTGTAAGGGTCACCCGCACATGTTTGGGCTCGGCCGAGTGCATCACTTCGCCGGCGATTTCGGCTGCCATCGCTTCCGCGAACACCGCACGGTTGCGAAAGCCCCACAGGTACAGCTTGAGGCTCTTCGATTCGATGCACCACCGATCGGGCACGTACTCGATCACCACTGTCGACAGGTCGGGCTGCTCGGTCACCGGACAAATCGAGTTCAACTCGTCATTGGTGAACCGAACCTGCGTCACGTTGGCCGGAGCCGGGAAGACTTCGACATGCTCGACGGCATGACGGACGGTGCCCCCGAGAATGGTGAGTTGCCGGGTGGGTGTGTTCTTGTTCACCCAACCAGGTTACGAGTTGAAGAGCGCGGCACGTACGCTGTCGCCATGGGCCGCGCTCTCGACGAGGAACAGATCGGTCGCTTCGATCGCGACGGCTTCCTGGTCGTCGACGGTTTCGCGAGTGCCGAGGCCTGCGCCGTCCTGAAGGCCAGTGCCGAGGAGATCGTCGAGAACTTCCAGCCGCCGAAACGTCCAAGCGTGTTCCGTACCGACGAGCAAGAACGGGTGAGCGACCGCGAGTTCCTGCAATCCGGCGGCCGCATCTCGTGCTTCTTCGAAGCAGGAGCGTTCGGCGACGACGGCGCGCTACAACGCCCGAAGGCTTTGAGTATCAACAAGATCGGGCACGCGCTGCACGATCTGCACCCCGAGTTCGAGCGGTTTACGTATCGACCTGACCTGGCCGACATTGCCGCCGACATCGGCATGGCAGATGCACTGGCGCTGCAGACCATGTACATCTTCAAGCAGCCACTCATCGGCGGCGAAGTCGGCTGCCACCAGGACGCGACGTTTCTCTACACCGAGCCGGTCACCGTCACGGGTTTCTGGTTCGCAATCGAAGACGCAACGATTGAGAACGGGTGTCTGTGGGCGGCGCCCGGGGGACATCGCACCGCGCTGCGCAAGTTGTTCAAGCGGGCGGGAGCGAGTGACCAATCCGGCGACACGGCAGGCACGTTGTTCGAGGAACTCGACCGATCGCCACTGCCGGCGCTCGACGAGTTGGTACCGCTGGAAGTATCCGCCGGCACGCTTGTCGTGCTGCACGGACTGCTGCCGCATTGGAGCGACGTAAACCGCTCACCGAAGAGCCGCCACGCGTACAGCGTGCACTGCATCTCCGCGGCAGCCGCTTACCCCGGGTGGAACTGGCTGCAGCGGCCAGCCTCGATGCCATTGCGCAGCCTTGCCTCGCCACGAGTGGTATCTGCATGAGCCTGGTGTGCGAATGAACATCGTCACGCTTCCAAAAGTGCTGCTGCACGATCACCTCGACGGTGGCCTGCGTCCGGCAACTGTGGTCGAACTTGCCCGGGAATACGGCTACAAGGGCCTACCTACCCACGATGTCGATGAACTCGGTAGTTGGTTCAACCGCGGGGCAAAGCGCAACGACCTCGTGCTGTATCTGGAGACATTCGCCCACACCGTCGGCGTGATGCAGGATCGCGATGCGATCGAACGCGTCAGTTACGAATGTGCCATCGACCTTGCCGCCGACGGTGTTGTGTATGCGGAGGTCCGCATGGCTCCCGAACTGTGCACCGAGAAGTCGCTAACGCTCGACCAGGTCGTGGAAGCAATCCTCGATGGATTCCGCCGTGGTTCTGCGGAAACCGGTTTGACGATCTACCTCATCTGTTCCGCAATGCGCACCGCCGCCCGCAGCCGCGAGATCGCCGAGTTGGCGGTGCGCTGGCGCGATGCCGGCTGTGTCGGCTTCGACATCGCCGGCGCCGAGGCCGGCTACCCGCCCACCCGCCACCTCGACGCGTTCCAATACGTGCAGCACGAGAACTTTCACACGACCATCCACGCCGGTGAGGCCTTCGGTCTGCCGAGCATCTGGGAGGCCGTGCAGTTCTGCGGCGCCGAACGGCTCGGTCACGGCGTGCGCATCATCGACGACATCACCGGACCGGCCGGACAGGAACATCTCGGACGACTGGCAGCCTTTGTGCGCGACCGCCGCATTCCGCTCGAGTTGTGCCCGACCAGCAACGTCGGTACCGGAGTCTGCAAGACCGTCGCCGATCACCCGATCGGCATGCTGCGCCGTCTGCGCTTCAGGGTGACGCTCAACACCGACAACCGGCTGATGAGCGCAACCTCGATGACTCATGAGATGGAAGAGCTGCGCGACGCCTTCGGTTGGGGCATCGACGACTTCGAATGGATCACGATCAACTCGATGAAGAGCGCCTTCGCGCCCTTCCCGGAGCGATTGAAGCTGATCAACGGTGTCATCAAGCCCCGGTACGCAACTGCCAGGGCTGCATCGCTCTGAGCGGCGCCATCTAGTCTGGCGACATGCCTGTCGCCCTTCACGTTGTCGATCATCCGCTCATTGCCGACTCGCTCACTCGCGTGCGCGACAAGGACACACCCAACGCGATGTTCCGGCAGGAACTCGAGCGTATCGGCACCTTGCTGATGGCCGAGGCCACCCGCGGCCTAACAACTCACGCAGTCTCGGTACCGACGCCGCTCACAGAGACAACCGGTCGTCAGCTCACCACCCAGCCGATCGTCGTGCCCGTGCTGCGCGCCGGTCTCGGTTTTCTACATGCCGCCCAGGAGCTGTTACCGAACGCCGATGTCGGTTTCATCGGCGTTGCCCGCGACGAATCCACACACCAGCCAGTCCCTTACGTCAACAAGTTGCCAGAAAGCCTTGCCGCCCGACAATGCATCGTGCTCGACCCGATGCTCGCCACCGGCGGTTCGCTCGCGCACACCTGTCGACTGCTGATCGAACGGGGAGCCACGGGCACGATCATCGTCGTCTGTGTGCTCGCGGCACCAGAAGGCATCGAACTGTTGCGCAAGGCCAAGCTCGACCTCGCCATCTACACCGCCGCGCTCGATGAGCGATTGAACGACACCGCCTTCATCGTCCCCGGCCTCGGTGACGCCGGCGACCGCCAGTTCGGCTCCCCCGCCTAACTACTCACCGATCCTCGAGCAGCGTCGCCAACTCGTCGAGAAACGGGTGCGGGTCGACCTCGATGCCCTCGCCGTACAGCTTCACCTTTGGCTCGGTGCCACTGGGACGAACCTGCAGACGTAGCTCGTCGCCCAATTGCAGACGCAACAAGCCGGCCTCGTCGAACCATTGAACAGCGGTGACGGCGCGCCCTGAGACATGCGTCGGCGCCGCCGCTCGCAGGCGGGCCACCGCGGCAACACCGGCGGCCGGTTCCATGCGCACCGACTTGTCGGCCATCACATGGCGGCCGTAGGTGGCGGCGATGGCATCGAGTCGATCTTGCAGGGTTACACCTTCCTCAGCAGCCAAACTTGCCACTTCCGCCATCATCACCGCTGCGGTTATCCCGTCCTTGTCGAGCGGTTGCCCGCACACGAGATACCCGAGGGCCTGCTCGTACCCGAACACGAAGCGTCGCTCGGGGTGTTGCAACACGGTGTGGCCGATCCACTTGAAGCCGGTGAAGGTCTCTTCGCAAGCGACTCCGTGTGCTGCCGCCATGCGTGCGAGCAACGACGAAGACACCAACGTGGTGACAACCAAGCGGTCATTGCCGGTCGTGTGGCGCAGGATGTGGTCGGCCAGCAGCCAACCGACCTCGTCGCCGCCGAGGCGACGCCACGAGCCAGCCGGTGCGGGGATCGCGACGCCGAGCCGATCGGCGTCGGGATCGTTGGCCAGCGCGATGCGCGAATGGGTCTGTTGCGCGCAGGCAATCAGCAGATCCATCGCTCCGGGCTCCTCCGGATTCGGAAACGCCACGGTCGGGAAGGAACCGTCGGGTTGCTGTTGCTCGGCAACGACCGCGGGTGCCGGAAAGCCGGCACGTTCGAAGACGGCCAGCAACGACGCTCCGCCGACACCGTGCATCGCGGTGTAAGCGACCTGCACGCCGACCACCTCCGGACACAGGCGCGCGGACGAGGCGAAAGCGACATAGGTAACCAAATGTTCGTGACCGAGCACTTCGATCAGCGGGTCGGCCGCCGACGCCAACTGCACTGCGCAAGCATCGACGCGATCGATATGCGACGCGATGTCGGCATCCGTGGGCGACACGATCTGCGACCCTGTCCCGAGATAGACCTTGTAGCCGTTATCGGCGCGTGGGTTGTGCGAGGCCGTCACCATCACGCCCGCAGCCGCATTCAACTCGGTGATGTTCCACGCCAACACCGGTGTCGGCACATGGCGATCGAACAACATCGCCTTCACGCCGCGCGCGGCACACACCCGGGCGGTATCGAGTGCGAACACATCGCTCTTGCGGCGGGCGTCGTAACCGATAAGCACGCCTCGTTGAGCAGCATCGGCGACGTTGGCGAGGAGGTAGTCCACCAGTCCGGCGGCCGCCTGTTGCACCACCAACCTGTTCATGCGCTGCGGACCGGCGCCGATGGCGCCCCGCAGGCCGGCAGTGCCGAACTGCAATCGGCCGGTAAAGCGACGGGTCAGGTCGTCGGACGAACCATCGATCAGCGCCTGCAACTCTTCGCGCATGTCGTCATCCGGTTCAGCCGCCAGCCAGGCGCGGGCGTGTTCTGCCGCCTCGTCGCTGTTGCTCACGCCACCCCGTTCACGGCACCAGCGACTTGAGCTCTACCAGCGGGCGCGGGCCGATGTGCGAGATCACCTCGGCGGCAGCGATGGCACCGAGCTTGGCGCATTGCTCGAGCGGGTAATCGCGGGTGTAGCCGAACAGGAAGCCGGCAGCGAACAGATCGCCGGCGCCGGTGGTGTCGAGCACTTCATGCACGCTCTCCGCCGGGGCAGTGAGAACACCTTCACGCTGAACGATGTAACAGCCCTCCGCACCGACGGTGATAACGGCGAGGTGACAATCGCGTTGCACAGCAGCCACCGCTGCGTCGAAGCTGTCGACCTCGTACAGCGACATCAGCTCGTCCTTGTTGCCGAAGAGGATGTCGACCTCGTCGGTGACCAGCGAGCGGAAGTCGTCGCGGTGGCGGTCGACACAGAACGAGTCGCTGAGTGTGAGTGAGACCTGGCGGCCGTGCGCATGGGCGTGGGCAGCCGCATGACGAAACGCCTCCTTCGCTTGCGGGCGATCGAAGAGGTAGCCCTCCATGTACAGCACCTTGCCGGCCGCGACCGTTTTCAGATCGATGTCTGGCGGACACAGCAACGACGACACACCGAGATATGTGTTCATCGTCCGTTCGGCGTCGGGGGTGACAACGATGATGCACCGGCCCGTCGGTGTGTCCGCGACCGGGGAGCCCGGCCGAAACTGAACACCGACCGCGCGCATGTCGTGGCCGAATACACGACCCAGTTCGTCGTCACTGACCTTGCCGATGTAGGCAGCACGGCCACCGAATGAGGCAACCCCGGTCATCGTGTTGGCGCACGATCCACCACTCATCTCCACGGCGGTACCGAGGGCCTGGTACAACTGGAGGGCGCGGTCGGTATCGACCAACGTCATCGAACCTTTGACCAACTCGTGGCGGTGCAGGAACCCGTCGTCGGCATGGCTGATGACATCGACCAGTGCATTGCCGACACCTACTACGTCGTATTGGGCTACGTCGTATCGGACAGCGGCTGGGTCGGGCACGTCGGTAAACCCTACAAGGCCGACCCCTCGATCGGCGGCTCGATGGGCGCCTCGATGGGCGCCTCCGATTCGGGCCGGATACGCTCGGCAAGCGTGACAGACAACCCATATCGCCTTCCGCGCGCGGTAATGCCGCACCGATACACCTTGGCGCTCGAGCCAGACCTTGCAGCCGCGTCGTTCGTCGGGCACGTGATCATCGATGCCACGGTCAACGAAGCCGTTGACCAAATCGTTCTCAACGCGATCGAGCTAGCCATCAGCGACGTGAAGGTGGCGGGGAAGACGGCGACCTACGAATTGGATGAGTCGACCGAACGTTTGATCATCAAGACCGGTCACACGCGGGGCACTGCCAGCATCGAGATCACATTCGCGGGGATACTCAACGACAAGTTGCGCGGCTGGTATCGCAGCACCTACGTCGACTCCGATGGCAAACAGCAAGTGATCGCCACCTCTCAGATGCAGGCCACCGATTGTCGACGGGCCTTCCCGTGTTTCGACGAGCCGGACTTCAAGGCCGTGTTCGACGTGACTCTCATCGTCGAACCGCACCTGCTGGCTGTTTCGAACGGCCCCGAGATCGACAGGGTCGCCCACGACAGCGGCAAGGTGGCGGTGCGCTTCGCGGAAACGATGCCGATGAGCACGTATCTCGTCGCCTTCGTCGTCGGCCCACTGGTGGCGACCGAACCGATGCTGATTCCGCGTCTCGGTGAACCCGACAACCCGATACCTCTGCGAGTCATCCATGTGCCCGGTAAAGGCAATCTCACAGCGTTCGGGCTCGACATCGGGGCTTTCTCGATCTCGTGGTATCAGGAGTTCTACGGCCTCGCCTACCCCACCGACAAGTGTGACCTGTTGGCCCTTCCCGACTTCGCGGCCGGCGCGATGGAGAACCTGGGCTGCATCACGTTTCGCGAGAGCTTGCTGCTCGCCGATCCGGCCACGGCCACACAGTACGAACTACAGACGATCGCCGATGTTGTCGCTCACGAGGTCGCCCACATGTGGTTCGGTGACTTGGTGACGATGAAGTGGTGGAACGGCATCTGGCTCAACGAAGCGTTCGCGACCTTCATGGAGATCGCTTGCTGCGATGCCTATCGCCCTGATTGGTTGCGGTGGACGACATTCAGCCTCGAGCGCAGCGCCGCTTTCGAGGTCGACTCGCTCGCCAGCACACGCACGGTCGAATTCGCGGTCGAAGCGCCGAGCGATTGCGACGGCATGTTCGATGTGCTCACCTACCAGAAGGGTGGCTCGCTGTTGCGAATGCTTCAGCAGTACCTCGGCGAAGACGCCTTCCGCCGCGGCGTCAGCCATTACCTGTCGAAGCACGAGTACGGAAATACCGAAACGGGCGACCTTTGGGACGCGATCGAGGAGGCCAACGCCGCCACGCCGGTACGCAGGTTGATGGACAGTTGGATCTGGCAGCCCGGCTACCCGATCGTCTCGGCACGGTTGGATGACCGAGCACTGCTACTCACCCAGCGTCGGTTCGCCTACGGCGACACCGAGAACACGACCGAGTTCGTGGTGCCGGTGCACCTGCGCATCGATGGTGCCGAGTCGAGGGTTCTCATCGACGGATCCCCGCTGCGCATCGACCTGCCATCCGACGACGCCTCGGTGGTTGTCAACGCGGGTGGACACGGATTCATGCGAGTGGCTTACGACGACGGGCTGCGTTCGCTGTTGCGCCGCGAACTTCACGGGCTCACAATCATCGATCGCTACAACTTGGTCGACGATGCGTGGAACGAGGTCGTTGCCGGTCGACTGGCGGCGGCCGACTTCGTCAGCTTCGTCGAAGACTTCGCCGGTGACCGCGACCTCGCCGTCTGGCAGGCGATAGTTGTCGGCTTGCGGGGGGTGAGCCGACTTGTCGAGGGTGATGCCTACGCCGCGCTGCAACGCCGAATCGCCGAATTGGTCGGTCCTGCCGTCGGCGCGGTCGGCTGGGAACCCGTAGCCGGAGAAGGCGACCTGCAGGCAAAGTTGCGCGGGTTGTTGGTTGGCGCGCTGGCGGTGCTCGGCAACGACGACGACGCGCACGCGCGTTGTCGGGAGATTCTCGAGAGCGCCAGCGGCTCCGCGACCGTGCCCGATCCGGAGCTGCTTGCGAGTGCCACCAACGCCGTCGCCTCTGTCGGGTCTGACGACGACTACGAGCGCTATCTCACCGGCTTTAAGACAGCGTCGACTCCGCAGGAGGAACTTCGGTTCATGTATGCGTTAGCGGAGTTTCCTCGAGAGGAGCAGATTCAACGCACGGTCGCACTCGCCTTCTCCGGTGAGATCAAGACACAGAATGCCCCGTTTCTGCTCAACCGGTGCATTGCCAACCGCCGACACGGAAAGTTGGCGTGGGCGGAAGTGCGTCGAAACTGGGAAGCGGCGAACGAAAAGTTCCCGGGCAACACAATCGTGCGCATGATCGATTCGGTTAAGACGCTCACCGACCCCGCCACCGTCGCCGATGTACAGAGCTTCTTCAGCGAACACCCGATACCACAGGCAGTCAAGACTTTGGATCAGGTGCTGGAGCGCCAGCGCGTCAACGCCGCCATGCGCGAGCGCGAGAGCGACCGACTGTCAGGCGATCTTCTCCACGACTAGCTCGCCGGCTTCGTGGCGAGCACGGAGCACCTTCTTGTCGAACTTACCGACGCTGGTCTTGGGAACCTCGCCGATGAAGGCCCATCGCTCCGGAAGGCAGAACTTGGCGGTGCGTTCGCCGAGCCAGGTGCGCAGTTCGTCGGCACCAGCCGACACGTCGGGCTTCAACACCACACATGCCAAGGGCCGTTCGTCCCACCGATCGTCGGGCACACCGAACACCGCCGCCTCCAGAACTGCCGGGTGGCCCATCAGGGTGTTCTCGAGATCGACGGAGCTGATCCATTCGCCGCCCGACTTGATCACATCCTTGGCCCGGTCGCTGATCATCACGTAACCGTTGGGCATCACGCTGGCGACATCGCCGGTGCGTAGCCAACCGTCGTGAAACTTCTCCGCATCATCCACGTTGTAATAGCTGGCGGTGATCCACGAACCGCGCACCTCGATCTCGCCGAGCGACTCACCGTCCCACGGCTGCACCGCGCCGGTGTCGTCGGTGATGCGCAGTTCGACACCCGGCGCCACCCGGCCGGTCTTCACCCGCCAATCGGTTTCCGATAGCGAACCCATCTCCTTCGGCGGGTGGCCGATCGCGCAGACCGGACTCGTCTCCGTCATGCCCCAGCCCTGCACGATTGGGACCCCGAAGTTGTCGCGGTAGCCATCGATCAGCCCGCGCGGGACTGCCGAGCCACCGCACATCACCAAGCGGAAGGTGCTCATGTCTGTGTCGGGCGCGTTGTGCAGCAGGTCGTTGAGCACGGTTGGCACCGCTCCTGTAAGCGTCGGGCGTGTCTCGTGGATGATCCGAGCGATCGGCGCGGCCTGCAGGAACTGTTGCGGAAAGACCAGATCGGCACCGATCATCCACGCCGCATAAGGAGTGCCCCACGCGTTGGCATGGAACATAGGCACGATCACCAACATGCGGTCGCGCTCGCTGAGGGCGATGTTGGCGGTAGAGGTGACCATCAACGAGTGCATGTAGGTACTGCGGTGGCTGTACATCACACCCTTGGGGTTGCCGGTGGTGCCACTCGTGTAACACATCGCGGCCCCCGCACTCTCGACAACCTCCGGGTAGTCGAAACCGGGCCGTTCCGCCGCGAGCAACTCGTCGTAGTCGAGGACATCGGCACCACCATCTGGACCGACGAGCGAAGACGCGTCGCCAGGCCCCTTGACGATGATGTGACGCACGTTGGGCAACTGGTCGCGCACGCGCGCGAGCAACGGAGCGATCGAGGCATCGACGATGATCACCTGGTCGTCGGCATGGTTGATCACGAACGACAGTTGCTCGGGAAACAGCCGAATGTTCAAGGTGTGCAGCACGGCCCCCATACAAGGGATCGCGAGGTAGGCCTCCATGTGCGTCTGGTTGTTCCACAAGAACGTGCCCACTCGATCGCCGGCCCTGACACCCAGACGGGTGAGAGCGGCAGCCAACTGATCGGCCCGGTCGGCGACCTGGGCAAATGTGCTCTCTTGGTAGCCGGCATCGCCTTCGGCACCCGTGAAGGTGATGATCTTGCTCTTGGAATGCACCTGGCGCCCATAGCGCAAGATCGGCAGCAGCGTCAGCTGGTAGTCGTCTTGCATCGTGCTCTGCAACATGGTTTCGTTCCTCCCTTTCGCAACGGGAAGAATAGGCGACCATGAGCGCCGCAAAAGCCCCGCCACAGACAATTGTGACCCTCGACCTGGAAGGCGTGCTGGTGCCCGAAATCTGGATCGCCGTCGCCGAGCGCACGGGTATCGAGGCGCTGGGACGCACCACTCGCGACGAACCCGACTACGACGTGCTAATGAAGGCACGGCTGGAGCTACTCGACGAACATCGGCTGACGATGAGCCTGATCGCAGAGGTGATCGCCGGCCTCCAGCCTATGGAAGGAGCCGGCCAGTTTCTCGATCGACTACGGGCGCGCACGCAGGTGATCATCCTCAGCGACACCTTCGAGCAGTTCGCCGCACCGCTCATGCGGCAACTCGGGATGCCGTCGATTCTCTGCCACCGACTGATCGTGAACGACGACCGCATCGTCGACTACTCCTTGCGCATGCCCGATCAGAAACGACGCGCCGTGGAGGCATTCCGATCTCTGCGCTATCGCGTCGTCGCCGCCGGCGACTCGTACAACGATGCCGCGATGTTGTCCGCTGCCGACGCGGGCTTCTGGTTTCGCGCGCCGAACGCCATCACCACCCAGTTTGCGCAGTTCCCTGCCACCGATGGCTACGACGAGTTGTTCACTGCGATCTGCAATGAACTCTGACTGCGTTGCGGAAATGCAGCGGCTCGCGGACGCGACCGCCACCAATGATCACTGCCCCTCGATCTCGTGGGGCGTGGTGGCTGCCGGCACCCTCGCCCACCACGGCTCCGCTGGCACGGTGAACGATGAACCACCGAAGCTGGACACCGTCTATCGCATCGCCTCGATGACCAAGAGCTTCACCGCCGCGACGGCTCTCGCGTTGCGCGACCAGGGCGTTTGGTCGCTCGATGACAGCGTTGCGGTCTACGCGCCGGAACTGCGCGACGTCAAGGGCCCACCAAGTTCGCCACCGCTGACCCTGCGGCACCTGCTGAGCATGGCGTCCGGTCTCGCCACCGACGATGCCTGGGCCGACCGCCACCTCGACATCACACCGGAAGAGATCGACGCCATCTACGCCGGGGGACCCAGTTTCGCTCATCTGCCAGGCGCCGCCTACGAATACAGCAACCTCGGCTACGCCATGATCGGACGAGCCATCGAGCGCGCGACTGGTCGCCGCGCACAACAACACATCACCGAGATGTTCCTCACTCCGCTGGGACTCGCCGACACGACGTGGACGCAACCGACGCACGACAACTGGGCGCGGCCGTATCGCGTGCAGGACGGAGAGATCATCCCCGACACGCCGGCACCACTCGGCGACGGCGAGTTGGCACCGATGGGTGGGCTGTGGAGCACGGTCAGCGATCTCGCCAAGTGGGTGGCGTGGTTCGACTCCGCGACCAGCCATCCCGACCACGCACCTACCATCGGATTGTCGGCGGCTTCGCGGCGTGAGATGCAGCGAATCCACACCTACATCGGAATCAACACTGTCGCTGAACGCACCTCCCCGGCGGGTTACGGGCTGGGACTCAACGTTCGCCACGACCCAACGCTCGGCACGATCGTCTCCCATGCCGGTGGCCTGCCCGGTTACGGCAGCAACATGCGCTGGTTCGCCGGACGCGGGGTTGGCGTGATCGCACTGTCGAACACTTTCTATGCGCCGATGAGTGCACTCACCATGCGCCTACTGGCTGCACTGCACACCCACGGCGCTGTGCCCGCGCCGCCTGCAATTGCCGCTGCGGGTTGGGCGTCCGCGGCGCACCAACTCGTCGATCTGCTCAACAACTGGGAAGACGCGGTTGCGGCCGAGTTGTTCGCCGACAACGTGGTGCTCGACGAATCATTCGATCGCCGACGCGTCGATGCGCAGAAACTCGTTACCGCCCACGGCACCTTGCGAGTCATTGCTTTGCGTGCATCGTCGGCGACGAGCGGCGAGTTCGACGTGCGCGGCAGCGGCGAAAAGTTCCGCATCACGATGGAGCAGAGTCCACTACCGGGAGCGCAAATACAGAGTTTCGACGTTCACGACTGAGTTAGCGACCGCGCGATCCGTTCACCGATCATCACCGCCGGCAAGTTCGTGTTCGCGCGCGGTATCTGCGGTATCAGGCTGGCATCGGCAACCACGACGCCCGGCACGCCGCGCACACGCCCATCAGCGTCGCACACCGACCGCGCGTCGGAGCCCATCGCACAGGAACCCACCGGGTGGTAGTAGTGCTTGACAGCCGCGCGAATCGCCCGATCACTACCCAAATCCGTTACCGCGTCGCCAAGAACGGTCGCCAACTGCTCGTGGCCCAGCAACTGTTGTGCGACCTTCAGACCGTCGCGCAGAACGGCGAGGTCGTGACCTTCGGGATCGGAGAGGTAGCGATGATCGATAAGTGGTGGCATTCGATGATCTGAGCCCACGACGTGGACGGAACCGCGGCTACGCGGCGTGAGGCACGCAACCACGACCGCGATGTGACCGTGCAGAATGCTGGTCTGGTCGCTGGCGCACACCGGGAAGACGTGGGTGTCGTACAGACCGTCGGGCGAGACGCCGGAGACGAACTTGCCCAACGTCTGCTCCTCGGGGAGAAAGCCGGTTGCGGCCGCGGCATCGAGCCAGGCTTGCAGCTCGGGGCCAACGGTACGGTCGGCCTCCACCAGCGGGTGATCGTGCAGGTTCTCGCCGACGCCGGGTAAGTCGTGACGCACATCAATACCCGCGCTGCGCAAGATCGCGGGGTCGCCGATGCCGGATCGTTCGAGGATTCCCGGCGTGCCGTACACGCCGGCCGCGATCACCACGGTCTCGGCCTCCACCACCAGCTGCTCACCGTTGCGTTCGGCGACGACCCGCGGTCCACCGGGACCGAATTCCAGTCGGTCGCTGACGGTTCGGTCGCAGATGCGCATTCGATCTCGCACCGGGTCGAGGTATGCGAACGCTGCGTTCCAGCGGACGCCTTCGACAACGTTGACGGTCTCCAGGCCGAATGCCGGACCCGCGTCGAGGTCGCACAAGTCGCTCGCGATCGGCCAGCCGAGATCGGTGGCCGCGACGAGACACCGGCGATGAAAAGGCCCGGCCTCAGCTGCTTGATAAGCCCGCACACGCATGCGCTCGATGGCCAACTCGAACAGTGGGGCTACGTCGACGCCTGACCATCCCGGCAAGCCCCACCCGTCGTAGTCGCG
The DNA here is from genome assembly GCA_016213665.1 of Actinomycetota bacterium. Taxonomy (GTDB): domain Bacteria; phylum Actinomycetota; class Acidimicrobiia; order Acidimicrobiales; family Ilumatobacteraceae; genus UBA668. Next base: position 22,697 of record JACQZX010000067.1, read on the forward strand.
GCGATGGCCCACTGCAGCGATCGCACCGTTGTGGGTGCTGCAACCACCGATCACCCGCGCTCGCTCAAATGTCCATCGCTCGGCGGCATAGCCCCAGTCGTGCGTCGTTGCGAGCATCCTGGCGCTCAACAACTCGGCCGGCCACGCCACGGACCCGAACGGGCCGTAATCCGGGCCGGCTTCCAACAGCAAGACTTCGCGACCGCGCTCGGCCAACCGGCCGGCGACAGCGCAGCCCGCGGAGCCAGCCCCGATCACGACCACCTCTGCTGCAATCGTTTCGCTCTTCACCGACCCAATCTATTGCGACCTGCTTAGGGTCTTTGGTCCCGCCCATCGGGGTCACGCGCCCCTGCTCACCTGCGGGTCGGCCGCCTACCGTCGCCTACATGTCCGTGAAACAACTTCCCCACGTCCGTCGCAGCGTCCTCGCGTCGGCATCCATCCTCGCCTTCGTTGTCGCCGGCTGTGGCAGCGATAACACCGACTCGGCCGTCACGACCGTCGCCGAACACGATATGGGTACGGCGACGACCTCCCCCACGGACCCAGTTACGTCGACGACTGAAACCCCGCTCCCCATGGGCGACATCGTTGCCACCGCGCTCACCAACCATGTCTTCACCGAGCTCGCCGGACTGGCTGTTGACGCCGGCCTGGTTGAAACGCTTCGCGGCGGCCCCTTCACCGTCTTCGCCCCTACCGACGCGGCATTTGCCAAGGTGCCGGTCGATGTTCTGCACACGATTCAAGACGACGCCGACACGCTGGCAACGGTGCTCACCCACCACGTCATTGCCGGCGCGATCGCCCCCGATCAACTGGCGGCCGGTGAGCTGACGACGGTCGCCGGCACAACGCTCACAGTCACCGAGGTCGACGGCAAGTTCTATGTCGAGGGCAACGAGGTCGGAGCAGGCGTCGAAGCCACCAACGGGTATGTCTACGTGATGAACGACGTGCTGGTGCCCGCCTTGGGCGACATCATCGATGTCGCAACGACCCTTCCCGGCTTCGCCACGCTCGCCGACCTCGTGACTCGCGCCGACCTGATCGACACGCTCAAAGGTGACGGGCCATTCACAGTATTTGCCCCGGTTGATTCCGCCTTCGAAGCGCTTGCCCCGGCGACACTCAACGCCGTTCTCGGTGATGCAGATCTGTTGGCGACCGTGCTCACCTACCACGTCGTGTCCGGGGCGTTCACCACCGAAATGCTCGAGCCCGGAACGCTGACCACGGTCGCCGGGGTTGAGCTGACGATCACCAAGCAGGACGGTGTCACCTACGTCGACGGCAACCCGATCCTGGTACAGAACGTGCGAGCCACCAACGGGGTCATCCACGTGCTCGGCGCGGTATTGGTGCCGCAGACGTAACCATCCGCCGCAATACTGAAAGGCTATGCAACCGGAAGTCGGCGAGCGGCGCGCGGCCACCATCGATGAACTCCGCGCCGCCGGCCGGTTGGCGTGTCCCGAGGAATTGCCACTGGCGGCTCACCGCGCCGAGTTGCTCGCGGCAATCGGCAATCACCAGGTCGTGATCGTTGCCGGTGAGACCGGTTCCGGAAAGAGCACGCAACTTCCCAAACTCTGCCTCGATCTCGGCCGCGGTGCCTCCGGTCTCATCGGCCATACGCAACCGCGGCGGGTTGCTGCTCGTACCATCGCCGAGCGCGTCGCACAGGAGCTGGGCACACCGTTAGGTGATGCCGTCGGCTACACGGTGCGCTTCACCGACACGGTCGGCGAGCGGACGCTGCTGAAGGTGATGACCGACGGCATTCTGCTCGCCGAAGTCCAACGCGACCGAATGCTCAGCCGCTACGACACCTTGATCATCGACGAGGCGCACGAGCGCACGCTCAATATCGACTTTCTGCTCGGTTACCTCGCGCAACTACTGCCCAAGCGCCAGGACCTCAAACTGATCGTCACCTCGGCAACTATCGACACTGAACGCTTCAGCATGTACTTCGCCGACGCAAGCGGAGAGCCGGCACCGATCGTGACGGTCTCGGGGCGTACCTATCCGGTCGAACTGCGCTATCGGCCGGTCGCCGACGGCGACCAGGTGCAGGCCGTGGTGGAAGCGATCGGCGAGTTGGAGCAGGAGGGCGATGGCGATGTGCTGGTGTTTCTCTCCGGCGAACGGGAGATCCACGACACGGCCGACGCATTGCGTCGCCACTTCGCCGCCCGCTCGGGGCACGCGAGTCGGTCGACCACAGTACTGCCGCTGTATGCGCGGCTCTCCGCGATCGAGCAGCACCGCATCTGGCAGCCGCACGCCGCACGCCGAGTGGTGTTGAGCACCAACATCGCCGAGACGTCACTCACCGTCCCTGGCGTTCGCTTCGTGATCGATGCCGGATCGGCGCGGATCTCGCGTTACAGCCATCGGTTGAAGGTGCAGCGACTACCGATCGAGCCTGTTTCACAAGCGTCCGCCAACCAGCGATCCGGCCGCTGCGGGCGGGTGGCACCCGGCATCTGTATTCGCCTGTACGACGAGGCCGACTTCGCGGAGCGCGATGAGTTCACCGAACCGGAGATCCTGCGCACCAACCTGGCGTCGGTAATTCTGCAGATGACGGCGCTGGGCCTGGGCAACTTTGCAGCCTTCCCGTTTCTCGACGCACCCGACACGCGATCTGTACGCGATGGGTATGCGCTGCTCGAGGAGTTACACGCGATCGAGCCCGAGGAAACGCGAAGCGACAAGCCGCGACTCACGACAATCGGCAAGAAGTTGGCGCGATTGCCGATCGACCCGCGACTTGGTCGGATGATGTTGGAGGCCGATCGCCACGGCTGCACACGCGAGGTAACGGTCATCGCCGCGGCGCTCAGCATCCAGGACCCACGCGAGCGACCCGCCGAGCATCGGCCCGCCGCCGACGAGTCGCACCGCCGTTTCGACGTGCCCGGCAGCGACTTCTTGTCGCTGTTGAAACTGTGGGACTACCTTCGCGAGCGGCAGCACGAACTGAGCAACAGCCAGTTTCGCAAGCTCTGTCGAACCGAGTACCTCAACTACCTCCGAGTGCGCGAATGGCAAGACCTGTTCAGCCAGCTGCGGCAGGTCGCCGGCCAGATCGGTATTCGGCAGGGAAGTGAATCGAGCCACCCCGACCGCGTGCATCAGGCGTTGCTCGCGGGATTGCTGAGTCATCTTGGTTTCAGGGAGGGCAGCTTCAGGGATGGCGGCGCGCCGGAGTACCGCGGTGCGCACGGCTCGAAATTCATGATCGGGCGCGGCTCGGTGCTGAGCTCTGGGGTCGAACGAAAGACGATGCCATCGTGGGTGATCGC
>JACQZX010000001.1 GCA_016213665.1 Actinomycetota bacterium
CGGCACCTTCGGCTACCTGGCCATCAACCCCGGCGGCAACACCGTCGAAGGCGCATCCACCATCAACTGGTCCGCAGCCGGACTAACCATCGCCAACGGCGTCACCCTCACCCTCAACACAACCCGCCAACTCACCGTCATTTGCAACGGCGGCGGTAGCACCCAATTCCTCATCGACATCGCCGGCTACTACCTCTGATCGGCAAGCTAACCGACAGCGTAACGTCCTCGATGGGTGAGCAACGAAAGGTCGCTATTCGGTTCAGCCAGGTGTGCAAGGGGGGAATGCAGCGTCGATGTAGTCGACTGATCCGACGATGGCGAAAGACGAGTTGCCAAGTCCATCCGAAGCGGTCACCCCGATCCGTATCGTCCGCCCACCGAAAGCTGGCGAATAGTCCTGCCGAGGGACGCGAAAGCGGTTGCCACCCAACACGTGCGCATCGCCACCGTGCGATCCTGTGGTCCAGGAGACGTTCGTGATCGTTATCGGCGGATTCGGATCGCTCACCGTAACCGTGAAATCGACAGTCTGATTGGGGCAGAGCAGGATGGTCCCGTCGTAGATATAGGTTCGATCCAGTGTGATCGTCGCGCTCGGTCCAGTAACGTCCGGTGCCGTGATCGGTACCGGGATCGTCGTCCCGACCGGGACGGTCACACCGGGGACACTCACCGCACCGGGAATCGTCGCGCGTGGGATCGTTGCACCGGGCACAGGCACGCCGGGCACAGGCACGCCGGGAACGGTCGTCGCACCTGGAATAGTCGTCGCGCCTGGAATAGTCGCGCCGGGGGCGGGCAGGGTAGGCGGTGTCACCTCCGGCGCGACCGACGATGCAGTTGTAGTCGACTCGGCGCCGGACCCCGAGCCACAGGATGCGCCGACGACGGCAAGCGCCAGTGCCCCGGCGACGATGAGCAGGCGATACCCGCTGGTGGTCCGTGGGTAATTGGTCATCTCAAGTTCGGTCATGGTTCCAAGCAACCAGACTCTCACTAGCCAAGTCGTGAGTACTCGGTACTCAATCCTGCGCGACGCACGGCGCGAGACTCGTAGGCCGACCACCCCGACCCCGGACGCCTGAACACGTCGGCACATGACGGCACATCATCCCGTAACGTCTCGCCGATGGCGCCAGACCGGATCTGGCCATGCGTTGGGCGCGATTTCGTGACACCCATGGCTGACCTGCGCACCACGCGTGCGGTCTGGTGACAGTTGTGTCACCGGGTAGCGCCCGTGGGCGCGGTGGCGGCCAGGACATCTGCTGGGCGAGGGCTGATTGAGTACCAGGTACTCAAGACTTGGGGTAAGCGCTGAGCCGATGCTTGCAACATGACACGCAAGACCGACCTGAAACTCCTGAAGCGCATCGAGGAACTCGAAGCACAAGTCGCCAGCCAAGCGGAAGCGCAAGCCGAACAACGGACATCCCGCCGCGGCATGCTGCGGCTCGCCGGTGCCGCCGCTGTCGGCGGCTTAGCCGCAGCCGTCACCGCCGACCCAGTCGCCGCCATCGACGGTTCCGCCGTCCTCGCTGGCGTTTCGGGCAACACCGCTACCTTGCCCACGGGCATAGCGGTCGCCGCGGCATCAACGGTCTATGGCCTCGGCTGCTACGAAACCGGGCTGGGCGCCTTGCCGGCCGATGTCGGCCGTCCGGCAGTGCTTGGACATGCCACTGGCACCGCCTTCACCAAGGGCGTGGTCGGACTCAACACGATGGTCTTCGGAACCGGCGTGTTGGGCGTGTCGACCTTCGACGACGGCAGCGGCTCGGGAGGGATTGGGGTCTGGGGCAAGAGCAGAACCAACGGTTTGGTCGGCGAGGCGACTCGCGACGACGGCACGGCAGTTGAGGGCACGACGCCGGTCGCGGCCGGGTACCTCGCCGTGAACGGGGTCGGGGTTCTGGGGAGCGGCCTTCTCGGCGCGCTGCGTTTAGATCCGAACGACGAGGTCGCCCCTCCGAACCGAGCGACTCAGTTTTTTGCCAACACCTTCGAAACTGATGGTCTTGGCCCGCTTGATGTCGGCAATGTCTGGTTCTGCTACGAAGGAGGCACGCCCGGGAAGTGGCGAAAGCTGGCCGGGCCGAACACTGCCGGTGCCTTTCATGCGATCAAGCCGACGCGGGTGTACGACTCGCGCGCCGGTGCTCCCCTGCCGAGCGGAGTCCTGTTGGCCGGAGCGAACCGCACCGTCTCGGTCGCGGACGGTCGCGACGGCGGAGGCGGGGTCATCACCACGGATCTAGTTCCCGCCGGCGCTACCGCGGTCGCGGCCAACATCACCATCACCGGCACCATCGGCTCCTTCGGTTACCTAGCGATCAACCCCGGCGGCGACCTCGTTGAGGGTGGTTCCACAATCAACTGGTCAAGCCCAGGTCAGACCATCGCCAACGGTGTCACGCTCACCCTCAACACAACCCGCCAACTCACCGTCCTGTGTGGCGGCCTACCCGGAGCCGCAACGAACTTCATCATCGACATCGCCGGTTATTACCTCTGATTGAGTACCGGGTACTCAAGACTTGGGGTGATCGCTGAGCCGATGCTTGCAACATGACACGCAAAACCGACCTGAAACTCCTGAAGCGCATCGAGGAACTCGAAGCACAAGTCGCCAGCCAAGCGGAAGCGCAAGCCGAACAGCGGACGTCCCGCCGTGGGATGCTCCGCCTCGCCGGTGCCGCCGCCGTCGGCGGATTAGCCGCAGCCGTCACCGCCGACCCAGTCGCCGCCACCGACGGTTCCGCCGTCCTCGCCGCCGTTAGTGGCAACACAGCCACCTCGCCGACGGGCATCGCCGTGACTGCGGCCTTAGGTGCGCCGTACGGCCTGGGCTGCTACGAAGCCGGACTCGGCGCACTGAGCACCGACCTCGGTCGACCGGCGGTGTTCGGCCACGCAATCGGCACCGCCTTCACCAAGGGCGTCGCCGGCCACAGCACCGTCGCTGGTGGTGGAGCCGGGGTCTACGGCCTTGACGACTCGATCGATGGCTTCGGCAGCGGCGTTAGAGGAAAAAGCGTACTCGGTTACGGCGTTCTGGGTGAAACCGGAGTGAGCGGCGTCGCCGTTGGGGGCGCGGCCGGCGCCGCGTTTGGGGCCTTGGGCTACTTGAACGTCGGCGTCTACGGCAGTGGGGTTGGCGGCGCGCTGCTATTAAGCAACGATCTTGCGACGTCGCCACCGAGCCGAGGGACCACCTTCGCGAAGAACACGTTGGAGACCGACGGCGCCGGCAACGTCTGGTTCTGCTACGAGGCCGGCACACCGGGGAAGTGGCGCAAGCTTGCTGGTCCCGCCACTGCCGGTGCCTTTCATGCGGTCACACCCACCCGTGTCTACGACTCACGGGCACCACTACCAACCCCCGGAATCCTCAACACCGGCCAGAACCGGCTCGTCTCCGTCGCCGACGGACGCGACAACAACGGCACCGTCACCACCCCCAACCTCGTCCCCGCCGGCGCCACCGCCGTCGCCGCCAACATCACCGTCACCGGCACCACC
>JACQZX010000070.1 GCA_016213665.1 Actinomycetota bacterium
GAACGCGTAGTTGCCCTGCGTGATGTCCACACCTTTGGGAGCACCCGTTGTACCGGAGGTGAACATCACCGCGGCGCGATCACGGAGCACCGCCGCCGGCCACGCAGCCATTGGTTTGTCGCCGAACACAGCGAGTTCGCAATCGGCTTCTTCGATCTCCACGACCGGCATGGTCGCGGCGGCGCGGTACGTGCGCGCGCGATCGGAAGCGCAGAACCCGATCACCGGCGCGGTCCGTGCGATGTGGCCGCGGAGTTCGGCGGTGCTGCCCATCGGGTCGCTGGGCACGATCCAGGCCCGTAGTCCGATCGCGGCCAGCCAGACGGCGACGAATGTCGGCGAATTGGTGAGCGCGAGGTGAACGGCGCTGCCCGTCGTGACGCCCTTACGGCCCAGGAAGTCGGCGGCGCGTGCAACAACTGCATCGAACTCGCCGTATGTCCACTCGGTTGCGGTGCCGTCGGGTGCCTCGAAGACCAGGAATGGTGAAGTCGGTGCGCGGTCGACTGCACCGCGCCAGCTTTCGGCAAACGTGATCGCGCTCGGCCAGTCACTCATGAGGACGCACCACTGCCGTAGCCGCCGCCACCGGGAAGATCGAGACGCACCAAGTCGCCGGGCTTGAGCGCGATCCGAGCCTGGGTGCGCACCGGTTCATCATTGACGGTGAAGGAACCAACGGCCCCCGGCTCGCCGCCGAAGATGCCCTGAGGCGCATCGGAAGTGCGCGAGGTCACCGCGTTGAGCTGCCATGCGCGATCGGTGTCGACAGTGAACTCGATCGTCTGCCCGAGGCCGCCGACCTGCGCGCCTGCGCCACCGCTGCCACGACGCAACTCCTTGCGCAGGAAGTGGATTGGCGCCGATGCCTCTACGACCTCCACGGGCACGGCCGAGATGCCGGTGGGGTAGGAGCATGCGGACAGCCCCGACTTGGTCGCCCGCGCGCCGACGCCTCCGGCATAGGTGAACATGGCGGTGATGAACGGTCGCCCGTCGGGGTAGTTGCCACTCACCTGCATGGTCCACACGGCCCCGGAGCCCTCGGCCATCGACTGCAACGGGCGAATCTGGGCCAACGCCTTCAGCAATGCGTTGGGCAGGAACATGCCGACGACGTGGCGGGCCGTGCCCGGCTGCGGCGACACCGCGTTGACGATCGATCCCTCGGGCGCCTCCATCTTGATCGGCGCCAGGCTGCCGTGGTTGTTGGGAAGCTCGGGGTTCAGCACCGATCTAACGGTGAACGTGGTGTAAGCGTGGGTGTAGTTCTTGACGACGTTGATGCCGTGCGGGCTGGCGGGCGACGAGCCGGTGTAGTCGACAGTGATCTCGCCCAGCACGTTGTCGACTGTGATCGCACAGACGATGTCGATCTTGCTGCCATCGGCCAGGTCGAGCACCGCGCTGCCGTTATAGGTACCGGCAGGCAATTCGCGAATGCTCGCGCGCGTGGCAACTTCCGAGCGGGTGATGATCTCGTCGGCCAGCGCCTCGATGTCTTCGAGGTCGTGGCGCTCGCACAGGGCACGCAAACGCTGGGCGCCGACCTCGCCGCTCGCCATCTGCGCGTGCAGGTCGCCGGCCATGTGGTCGGGTTGGCGCACATTCGACAGGATGAACTTCCACGCGTCGGTGTTCCGTTCGCCCGCGATCATCAATCGGATGATCGGAATCCACAGACCTTCCTCGAACACGTCGCGGCCACCGGCACCGATGCCGTAACCGCCGACGTCAGTGTGATGAATGGTCGATCCGAAGAATGCGATCGCGCGCCCTTTGAAGAACACCGGGTAAAGCACGGTGACATCGAGCAGCTGTCCCGCGGTCTTGTACGGATCGTTGGTGATCAAGACATCGCCCTCGACGAGGGTGTCGGTGGGGAACTCGTCGAGCATCGCGGCTCCGGCACGGGCGAGTGAGTTGATGTGGCCGGGGGTGCCGGTGACGGCTTGGGCCACCATGCGGCCGCGCCGATCGAACACCGCGTTGGCCAAGTCGCCTGCTTCGCGAACAATTGGCGAGAAGGCGGCGCGCTGCAGCGCCTTTGCTTGTTCGTTGACCGTGGCTATCAGGCTTTGCCACAGCACCTCGAGCTCGATGGGATCGAATGTCTTCATCGCCCGCGCCGATCAACGATCTGCCGTTCGGCGACCAGCGACCCGTCGGCAGCGACACTGGCCACCCAGCCTGGGCGAATGACGGCGGTTGTCTCGCGCTCTTCGACGATTGCCGGGCCGACGATCTGCTGGCCGAGTCCCAGCTGCGAACGTTTGTACACGGGTGTATCGGTCGGGTCGCTACCGCGGGCGAAACGGACCGGACGTGTGTGATGTACCGCCGCCGCTTCCGTCGGCACGACGGTGCGCGGCTCCACCGGCGACGATGCGGCGAACGCCGAGAGCCGCCAGGTCACTGCCTCGACGCCGACGTCGGGAATGGTGAGCCCGTAGATGCGGCGATAGTCGGCTTCGAACTTGTCGACGACTTCACCGTAGGTAACCGGCCAGCTCTCGCCCTCGCCGACCCAAATCGTGATCTCGTTGCCCTGCCCGAGATAGCGGGCATCGACGCCATACCTGAATCGAATGTTGCCGGCTGCGACGCCTGCCGCCGAAAGAACCCGGCGACCTTCGTCGCGCAGTTCGTTCAGTAGCGAGTCGCGTTCGTCGAGTTCGGTTCCCGGGTGGTCGAAGTTCGCCATCGGTCGCACCATGCTTCGGGCCAGGTCGATGCGAACCGGGGTGACCAGAGTGCCGAAAGCGGAGAGAACGCTCGCGTTCACGGGGAAGACGACGCGCTTCGATTCCAGCAATTCGGCGACGCCGCACGCGTGTAGCGGGCCGGCGCCACCGAACGCGAGCACGGTAATGCCGCGCAGGTCGGCGCCCTGCTCGACGGCATGCATGCGCGCGGCCGCGGCCATGTTCTGATTGACGAGTTCGTGGATACCGGCGGCCGTGTCCGCGGCGGAGAGACCTAGTGGATTGGCCACCGTCTGCAGTGCGGCGCTACATGCCGTCATGTCGAGCGCCATGTCGCCGCCGAGGAAGAAAGCGGCGTCGAGGTATCCGAGACTGAGATCTGCGTCGGTTACCGCCGGCTTGGCACCACCACGGCCGTAACAAGCCGGGCCTGGGTCGGCACCTGCCGATTCGGGGCCGACCTTCAACAATCCAAGTTCATCAACGCGGGCAAGGCTGCCGCCGCCGGCTCCGATCTCGACGAGGTCGACCGAGGGTGCCGAAACAGGAAAGCCGGAACCCTTCTTGAACCGGTAGATGCGGGCGACCTCGAAGGTATTGGTCAGTTCCGGCTCGCCGTGCACTATCAGGCACGACTTGGCGGTGGTGCCGCCCATGTCGAAGCACAGCAGGCGATCCTCGCCCATGCGCCGCGCAAACCAGCTACCGGCGAGCGCGCCGGCCGCGGGCCCGGACTCGACGAGGCGGATGGGTGCACGCGCGGCATCGTCGGCGGACACAACGCCACCGTTGGAAAGCATCATCAGCACCGAACCGCCGAACCCCTCGCCGGCCAGCCATTTCTGCAGCTCATCGAGGTAGGGCCCGATGACGGGCATCGTCGCCGCGTTGCAGGCGGTGGTGATCATGCGCGGGTACTCGCGAATCTGCGGAGAAATTTCCGACGACAGGCATACCGGCACGCCGAGCTCGCGACGCAGGTGTTCGGCGACGATTCGTTCGTTGGACGGGTTGGCATAGGAGTTGATCAGGCAAACGCCAACGGCCTCAACTGCGGCGGCGCGCAGTTGCTCGGTGATCGCCGCCAGGTCGGCCTCGCTCGGTGCCAGCCGCACGACTCCTTGCGGGGTGATGCGCTCGGTCAGTTCGACCACACGATCGCGGGGTACCGGCGGCTCGGGGAACTCGATCTGCAAGTCGTACATGTCGTAGCGGTGCTCGTTGCGGATCAGCAACGTGTCGCCGAAGCCGGTCGTGGTGACGATGCCCGCGCGACCGATCTTGCCCTCGATCAGTGCGTTGGTGATCAAGGTGGTGGCATGAACAATCGGGGCCGTGATGTCCGTTGGGCGCACTCCCGCCTTGAGTAACAGTTGGTTCACTCCGGTGCGTACACCATCGAGGGGAGCCGCCGGTGTCGTGAGCGTCTTGTCGACGACGACCTTGCCGGAGGCCCCGTCGAAGAGAACTACGTCGGTGAAGGTGCCGCCGATGTCGACCGCGAGGCGCCAGTCTGCGCTCATTGCCCACCGTCCGAGCGCGGTGGGGCAAACACGTCGAGTATCCACACCTCGTCGTACTCGTCGTCGCCGATGAACACGCTTTCGCCGTGCCACACGTTCTTGGGTGCCAGGTAGAGGTCGCCGGCATGCAGCACCTTGCGCGAGTGATCGTCGGGCGAGCCGATGCGGAAGTCGAGCGTGCCACGCATGATGATGCCCAGTTGTTCGTTGGACTGATGATGGTGAAGGAAGGAACCCTCGGCGCCGCCCTTTATCCGCCAGAACCAGAGCTGCAGGTTTGCACCGGTGATCACGCGTTTGCGAAAGCCCGGTCGATCGGTCTCCTCGAACTTGTCGTCATCGAAGAAGTAGCAGTAGCGCGGGTCGACATCCGATGCGATCGCTGGCTCGGCGGGAGTTGCGGAATTCGCCGGGGTCATAGCAGTCGCTCGACCATTCTGCGTTCGACGTCGTCGAGGTGGGCGATGACGGCGGCGACGGCTTTGCGTGTGTGTCCCTTCACCAACGCGTCGGCGATCGCTCTGTGTGCCTCGGTGGAGGTTCTGATGATGTCGATCACCTCGACGCGGTTGACCTCGGCGTAGAGCAGCGAGGCGAACTCGCCGGAACCGAACAGTTTCGACAGCGCCTTCGCGTGCACTTCGTTGAGCAGTGGATTTCCGCATGCGCGGGCGAGCGCGGAATGGAATTGGCGGTCGGTTTCGCGGAACTCTTCGAGCTTGTCGGTGGTGCGAGCGGCGATGTCGGTGATGGTCGCCCGCTCCTCATCGGTGGCGCGTCGGGCTGCCAGCTCGACGATCGCCGGCTCGATCACCTGGCGCACCTCGAACAGTTGCGCGACGAGCGCTTTGCGGTCGTCGCCGGTGAAGTTCACCTGCGGTAGCTGCTCGGCCACCACGCAGCGGTTGCCGCGCCGCTCGACGTAGCCGGCGATGATCAACCCCTGAATCGCTTCTCGCACCGAGGTGCGAGCAACACCGAACTCTTGGCAGAGCACCCGCTCAGGGGCCAACGGCGTGCCGGGTGCAAGTTGGCCGGTCTGGATCGCATCGGCGAGGCGTTGGCGAATCTCAGCCGAGACAGTGAGGCGGGCGACCGGATCGAAGACGAGTTTCGTCACTTCAGCCCCACCTTGGCGAAGCGCTTGATCTCGTCGGCGATGTCGAGTGGGTCGATGACTGCGTCGTGTTCGGCCGCACCCCAGTGTTCCGCCGGCACCAGCCACATCACCTCGAACTCGAGTCCGTCGGGGTCTTTGGAATAGAGGCTCTTGTTGGTGCCGTGGTCGCTCATCCCAACCAGCGCACCGGCGGCAGCGAGCCGCTCGCGCATTTCCTCGAGTTCATGCAGGGTCGGAACCTCCCATGCGAGGTGGTACATGCCCACCGTGCCGCGGCCGGCCTGAGTGGGGCCGGCCTCGGGGCCGATCGTGAAGAAGGCGATGTCGTGATGGTTGTCCGATGCCGGGGCGCGCATGAAGACGTAGGCGCCCTGTGGGTGTTCGATCACAGAGGTGAAGCCGAGAACGTCGGTATAGAACTCTTGCGTGCGGCGTGCGTCGCGCACATAAAGGACTGCGTGGTTCATCCGTGTGATCGGCATCCAGGAACCCCTTTTGGTCTGATGGTCTGACCATAGCTCAACAGTTGACTAGTGAAAAACGCAGATCTGGTAGCGGGGTCTCCTCGCCGGAGATTCCGCTAACCGGCCGACATCGATTCGTGCAGGCGGCGGCGCCATTCGACCGACGCCTTGTCGGCCTGCGCGTTGACGAGTGTGGTCTTGTCGAGCGGTAGCACGCCATCGAGTTGCTCGAGCATTCGTTTGTCCTCGGCGCCGATGGCGAGATCGAAGCGGATGATCTCCTCCGCCGACATCGAGAAGTCGTCGTTGCGCCACACGACGAACGTGAAATACGAAGTGACGTCGTCGATCGGCGCGGACAGCAGCAGCAAGATGTGCTGTAACCCGGTGTGATAGGCGATGGTGCTGCGCACATCGAACGGTAGGTGGAAGCCCGAACTCATCGAGCGCTCGACGATCTCGCCGGCTTGCCCACTGACCAGCGTGCCGAGCGGCGAGTTGGCGGCGCGCACGTCGTACTTGTAGCCGTACCACCCGTTGTCGAGTTCCTCCAACTGCAGTTTTGGAACCACAGTGTCTTGCGAGCGACCGAATGTGCCGAGGTGGACGAACGGGAAGTGGGTGATGTCGAGGAAGTTGTCGGCCATGCGGGTCGCCGAGCACTGCCAGACGTCGACCGGTGTGTTGATGCGACGGTAGGCGGGGTCGTCCTCGTTGGGGATGACCGGCGGGTTGCCGACGGGTGTGCCTACGCACAACCACACCAATCCGTACTTCTCCTGCGCGGCGAAGGTCGTGAGGTGGGCTCGCGGCGGCGGGGGCACGCTGTCGGCAGTCGAAGGAACGCGCACGCAATGGCCACCATCGCCGAACGCCCAGCCGTGGTAGGGGCACACCAGGCAACCATCGCTTCCGATATGACCCGCCGAAAGTGGCGCCTCGCGGTGCGGGCAACGATCGGGGGCGGCGACAACTCCGGCGCCGGCGCGGTACAAGACCACCTTGGTGCCGAGCAGGGTCACCGACTTCGGCGCGGCCGCGACGTCGATACTGCGGGCGACCGCGTACCACGCGTTGCGCAAGGCGGCATTGGAACAGAGAATGCTGCTGGACATGGACTGGAGACTAGACCATTGCCCGGTGCCTCTTGGTCAGACCATCAGTCCAGATGGGTCGTCCGGGTTTGCTAGGTTGACGCCCGTGAAACCGAACACTTTGATTTTCGTCGACTTCCCTTCCGACAACGTCGAGGCTTGCGCCCGCTTCTACGGAGATGTCTTCGGATGGGAGGTCGAAGGCAGACCCACAGGCGTCTTCCATCGCGGCGTACCGGGCGGATTCTTCCCGCTGGAGGATGGTTCGCCGTCCACCGTCGGCAACCTGCACGTCGGTTTTGCCGATGTCGGCAACCTGCGGCCGCATCCCGACCCGGCCGGCGTCGAGCCGCGCACGCTTACCGGTGGCGGTCGCGGCGTACGCGTGTGGATACTCGTCAGCGACGACGACAACGAAGACGCGATTCTCGACCGTGCCGAGAAACACGGCGCCAAGGTGTTGTGGCGCCATCACTACTGGCGTGAGTTCAACGGCTTCAACGGAGCCTTTGAGGATCCGTGGGGAACGACCGTCGTGTTGTGGACCAAGGGTGGCTCGATGGGAATGCCCGAGGGCCCTGTTCCGAAGGGATACACAAGTGAGTGACACAATCAGCAAGACATCCCCGGCACCAGATCGCCTGCGCCCGACGTCGGTGCGCTGGACGCACATCGCCCTGCCGGCGACGAATATGGACGCTTCCATCGAGTGGTACGAAACGTTCACCCCGCTGCGCCTGCTCGACCGCCGCGAGGATGCCGACGGCTACGGTGCGTGGCTCGGCCACCCCGACCAGGGTGACAAGCCGTTCATCCTTGTGCTGGTTTCGTTCTTTCGCGATCAACACAAGGGTCAGCAGCCGATCATGGCTCCGTTCGCCCACATCGGCATTGAGATGCCGAGCTTGGCCGAGGTCGACGCCGTCGCCGAGCAGGGACGCGCCGCCGGCTGCCTGGTGTGGGAACCGCAATGGATGCCGCCGCCCATCGGGTACATCTGTGCGTGCACCGACCCGGACGGCAACATGATCGAGTTCTCCTACGACCAAGGCGTCTACGAGAAAGCCCAGGAAGTCTGGGGACTGTGAGCGCGTGTGAGGTGCGCGCGCGGGATGTGTGCGCGGCCTATCTCGCGGCGTTCGCCACCGGCGACCCCGACTCGATCACCGCGCTCGTAACGGACGACTTCGTCAACGAGCACACTGCCGCGCTTGGCACCGGTTGCGTGGGTAAGGCCGAATACGAGCGGCGGGTGCCGGGCTTCCTGGCGTCGATGCCGGGACTGCGTTACGAAGTCGAGGAGATCATCGCCGATGAAGACCGCGTCGCCGCCGCGTACACGCTTCATGCACGCGTGAACGATCGCGATGTCGCCGTTCGTGGGGTGATGCGGTTTCGCGTCGAAGGCGAACTGATCGCACATCGCATCGACTACTGGGACAGCCTGGTGTTCAAGCAGCAGGCCGCGCTCGAGTAACGCGGCAGGTGAACGGCAAGTGACCATCCCGACTCGCTTTCTGGGGCGTAGCGGGATCGAGGTTTCCAGCGTCGCTTTCGGGGCGATGATGTTCGGCCGTTGGGGCAACAACGATGTTGCCGAGTGTCACCGCATGGTTGCCCGCGCACTCGACGCTGGCATCACGTTGTTCGACACCGCTGACATGTACGACGATGGAGCCTCGGAAACGATCCTCGGTGAGGCGCTGCGCGGGCATCGCGACTCGGTGGTGCTGGCGACCAAGGTCGGGAATCCGATGGGCGGTGATCGGGAGCGCAGTGGGTTGTCGTCGCGCTGGATTGCACGTGCGTGCGACGACAGCTTGCGCCGATTGCAGGTGGAACACATCGACCTTTACCAAATGCACCGACCCGACCCGCAGACGCCGACCGACGAAACGCTCGGCGCTCTCAACGAACTGGTGGTGGCCGGCAAGGTGGGCGCGATTGGCACTTCGACGTTCTCGCCGACTCAGATCGACGAGGTGCAATCATGCGCTACCGACCTGGGCCTGGTGCGACCGACCAGCGAGCAGCCGCCGTACTCGATTCTCGCCCGAGGCATCGAGCGACTGGTGTTACCGGCGTGCCGTCACCACAACCTCGGCGTAATCGTGTGGGCGCCGTTGAACGGTGGCTGGCTCACCGGCAAGTACCAGGGCCAGGCTTCGACGTCGGCACCCGACGCCGATTCGCGAGCGGTGCGCCAGCCCGAGCACTTCGATCACGGCCAGGAGGCAATTCGCGCCGAAAAGCAAGCACTGGTGGCGGCGCTCACGGCCATCGCCGAGGCGGCGGGAATGTCGTTGAAGCAACTCGCGCTCGCGTTCGTGCTCGACGACCCCACGATCACGGCCGCGATCATCGGCCCGCGCACGCTTGCCCAACTCGACGACCTACTCGCCCTCGGCCCACTGGAACTGCCCGCGGGTGTGCGCGACGCCATCGACGCCGTGGTGGCGCCGGGCCGCAACGTGAACCCCGCCGACGCCGGATAGTCGGCTGGGCCGGTCGCGCAGCGCTCATGCTGGGGGTTGCCGGTTCACGTGATGTCGAGGCCACTGACGACGGGTGGCGACGCTGGACCTGGGTCTGGATAATCCCGGAACCCGGGACGGATCAGCCCTAGAAGTCAGAACGTATGAGTCGATGAGAGTGCCGACAGCCGTCAGCGAAATCCCCGCGGGTGGGGGCCATGACTTCGGTCCCGGCGCCGATGCTGAGCGCCTCCCTCAGCTCGCCTACAGCATCGGAAACTTGGATTTGTCGGGGAGACCGGATCGCGAGGTGATCGATTCGCCCATCTGTTGCGCGTCGGCCCACAGCTTGTCCTCGTCGATCGTGGTGCAGTGGCCGTTCTCGACCACTACCTTGCCGTCGATCAACACGGTGTGCACGCCGCGGCCGTCGGCCGAC
>JACQZX010000068.1 GCA_016213665.1 Actinomycetota bacterium
ATGTACCACCGCTGCACGTGTCCACCGCCGTGCAGTACCGGCCGTCGTCGCACGAGGCCGAGTTGTTCACGTGGGCGCAGGTGTCAGCGGCCTCGTTGCAGGAGTAGTTGGTACAGACGTTTGCGTCGCTGCAGTCGCGGGCCGTGCCCGAGCAGGTACCGCCACTGCATGTGTCCACCGCCGTGCAGTACTGGCCGTCGTCGCACGAGGCCGTGTTGTTTACGTGGGCGCAGGTGTCAGTGGCCTCAGCGCACGAGTCGTTCGTGCACACGTTCGTATCACCGCAGTCACGGACCGTGCCCGAGCAGGTGCCGCCGCTACACATGTCCACCGCCGTGCAGTACTGGCCGTCGTCGCACGAGCTACCGTTGGTGTCGGCAGCTGTACACGTATCGCTCGCCTCGTCACAAGACTCCGCGCAGTTGGCGTCTCCATCGGCACCTGGACACGCCGCCGAGCCCACCTGACAGATACCAGCAGCACATATTTCCGCGCCGTTGCAAAAAACGCCGTCGTCGCACTCGGCGTCAGCCGTGCAGCCACAAGTGACTTCGGCACCGACGCTGCAGGAACCGTTGACCGGCACCCCCCCCGTGCTACCAAGAGAGGCTTCAGTCAAGGTCACGGTATGTACACCGGCCTCGCTGCAGGTCACCGGAACCAACGCAACCACGCCGGTACCGAAGGCCGTGACCGGCGGAGTCATATCGATGACGGTAAACCTGCACGACGCGGAGTTGATGGCACAGAACGTGGCATTGGGTGCGGCTGCGCCGGCCGAACACTCGGTGCCGCACTGAAACGCGCCGCTCCCGATTGTCGCGGCCGCACTCGCCACACTATTTGGCCCCGGCTCCAGCCGCACGGACAGTGAACACGGCTGACCGATCGGACAAGTGCGCCCGTCGAGAAGGAGTCTCGGCGCGGTGTCGCATTGTGCCGAAGCGATGGAGGCTGTTGCCAACGCCGCAAGCACGGCGATCATGGGGATTAGAAGAGCCCCGGTCGATTTCACCTGGGAGACTCATCGTCGATACGGATAGTCTCGGCGTCGCTCACGGAACGAAGCGGGAGCCCGCCGGTCGAACCATACTCAACGGCCCCGATCCGGACTTCCCCACCATAGTGACGAACCCGCAGCACGGCGCCACGTCCAATGCTCGCGATCGGTAACTGCCACGGCGGCGTGATGAGCAGACCCACGCGACCCTCTTCTCGTGTCTGTTCGAGATGGAACCCACGGTTGGCCAAGCGTCGACTCAAGCGAACGTTGTCGCTGTCAACACCAGCCTCCAGAACCACCCGCATGCCACCAACGCGCCCGGCATCGCCGCCGCGCAGTCGCAAGACAGCACGGCCCGAGTCCGCCGCGTCGCCTCGCGGGCGCGACACCCGAAGCGACGTAGCGACCGTCTCAATACTCGCCCTCGCTGCACGGCCGGCCACGCATGGATCCGGTGAGAAAGTTCCTATGAGGCGCAGCACCGTGCAGATTGGATCTGCCGCTTCTGTGCCACCCAGACAGTTACAGTTGGCCGAACAGCCGCAGTCGGCCTGCGCCGGCGCTTGGCCGATCAGGCACAGCACGGCGCAGATTGGGTCGGAGGCTTCGATACTGTCTGTCTGATTGCAATCGCCCGGCAGGCACTGCGCGCACTCGAAAGGCGCACAAACCTCTCCAGAACAAACCAGCACCGGAATGCCGGTAGTGCTGCCGGCCGAACGCTCGGTCAGACAAATGTCGCCTCTACCTTCCTCCGAACAATGCACTACTACACGCGCCATCTCTCCGTTCGTGAACGGCGTAATGGGCGGAGCCAGATCGACAACCGAGAAGGCGCAGGTGGCGGGATTGATCAAGCAGTTGCCATTGGCAGCGGCCGCGCCCACCGAACACTCATTCGCACACGCTCCAGGAGGTGCCGTGACCACCCTCGAAACGACGCTGGCGACGGGAAGCCCATTCGTCTCCAGGCCGACAGGCACCGTACAATCGCGCCCAACTACGCAGCGTTGCGTCGATGGCAAGGCCACTTGCGCACACTGAATACAAGTGTCAGATGTTTCATCGCATTCCGCCGAAGCCAGGCAGGGGTTACCAGCGTGTACGCTGCACAAACTCGCCGAACACGTGTCGGTACCGTTGCAGAATAGCGTGTCATCGCAAGTGGCTGTGTTGCTCGGATGCGCGCACGATCCGAAGCCGTCGCAGACATCGTCCGTGCAAACGTTCGAGTCGCTCGCGCAGACCGACCCGACCGTGACCGGGGGATGAGAGCACGCACCGGAGGTACACTGGTCGAGCGTACACTCTTCGCCGTCGTCCGGGCAGGCGTCCCCATCCGCACCAGCGGGATGCGCGCACGCGCCGGCACCGTCACACTGGTCGAGCGTACACGCGTTGCCGTCGTCAGTGCACTGCGTTCCGCCAACAGCGGGCGTACAACTGCCGGGGCCCACTCCAACGCAGCTGTAACAAACCTCGACCGCGCAGGAGTCGCTACACCCGTCATCGTTAGTGGTGTTTGCGTCGTCGCAGCTCTCGCCGACATCGATCACTCCGTCTCCGCACGAAAGGGTGTCTCTTTGAAAGACGAGCCGCTCGTAGCCGCCGCTCCCGTTCAGCCAATCCGCAGTGCCGCATCGCCAGCCTCCGTTGATGTTTCCTCCACCGGTGTGCCAGCAGAGGCGTTTGTCCGGGTTGGGACCGGGGCTGATAGAGCTGGCAATGGTGTCGCAGCTACTCCGGGAGATCGGGTCGCCCTCGAGCGCGTACCCCCACGAATAGTTATCGTTGTAGTACCAGCCCACGCCGTTGGCGTCGTGCGGAGTATTGCTAGTGCCGGTGTCAAAGATGACGTCGGCGCGTGGTGCGTGTGCTGCCACGGTCAGAACAGGGTCACCGGTCGGGCGGCACGCGAGTAACAGGTGTGCCTTGTCGCAGTTCGCCAGGATTGTCGAAAGCGGCGTCCCGGAATTGCCGTAGGTGTCGCTGTAGCAGAGGCTCCATCCGGTCAGCGATGCGACGGGCACGTTAGTCTGCACACCGCAGGTAGCGCCATCGTGCACACTGCAAGTTCCATCGCCGCACGTGTCGGCGCCGTTGCACGACAAACCATCGTCACAGGAGCTTCCGTCGGCGAGTGGGGGATGAACACACGCGCCCGAGGCGCACTGGTCCAGCGTACACTCTTCGCCGTCGTCCGGGCACGCTCCCCCCTCGTTGCTGCCAGGGTGTGCGCAGACACCGGAAGAACACTGGTCGAGCGTGCACACGTTTCCGTCGTCCGGGCAGACTTCTCCATCCGGACCCGCGGGATGGTCGCACAGCCCGGAGAGGCACTGGTCCAGCGTGCACGCGTTGCCGTCGTCCGGGCAGACTTCCCCGTCCGGACCCGCAGGATGGTCGCACAGCCCGGAGAGGCACTGGTCCAGCGTGCACGCGTTGCCGTCGTCCGGGCAGACTTCCCCGTCCGGACCCGCGGGATGCACACAGGTTCCTGCGCCATCGCACGAATCCGTGGTGCAGACATCGCCGTCATCAGCGCAGACAGAACCTTCCGCCAAAGGCGCGCAGATCGATGGCTGCCCCGTACAACCATAGCACGACTCGATTTGACAGGTCGCTCCGCATCCGTCGTTGACATTCGAGTTGCCGTCGTCGCACTGCTCACCCCATTCAATCTGCCCATCGCCGCACGTGAAGCACGGAGCATAGCCGCTCATGTCACTCTCCACGAAATCGCCCGGTGTTCCGAGCCCAACCGAGAGCCCGGCCAAGCCGTCCCTGACATCGAGTTGCAGATACGTAATGCGAATTGCGCCGTCGAAGAACAGCTCTATCTGAAAGCTGTTGGTGCCCCCATACCCGTACTCCGGAACGTCCATGAAAGTCACGGCGACCCGGTCTTCCATTTGCTTCCACGACACCGAGCCGCCCTGAGGATAGAGATCATCATACAGGGCCGTGATGCGCGGTCGATCGAAGTGCGCCGATAGAGCCTCGACGTAGCGAGAATCGCCATTCCCAAACGTGATATAGCCGTTGCTCCCGACATAGAAGGACGAGTAGCTCGTCCCGTACAACGCCACCTCCCTCCCGCCGGTCAAGCTAACAAGAGCATAGGTGTCGTCGCCTAGAGAAAGTGTCGTGCCACCGACAGGGTCAGCTGGAAAGATCGCGGTCGCGGTTCGGCAGGCACGATAGAAGCTCACCGAACCGTCGGGTCTGAAGCCCAGGCTCTGGTTCTCTAGATCGTTGTCGCTCGCGTCGAACAGTTCGGTGAAATAGTCGGCCTGTTCCGCGGTGGTAAACGTGTAACAAAGGCCGCCGTTGTCGTCTGTCGCGACATTGCCGACTTCGTCGGTGGAGTCGATCGCAATGAAGTACTGAGTTACTGGGCTCAATCCCGTCAGCACCACGGCGTGACTGGTTCCCGCGCCGACGCCGTTCCGCGTCTCCAAGAGATCAGCACACGTAGCGCCGTACCGAACTCGGCCGGTGCTCGCTTCGCCCGTGTCAAAGGCCACCGTCGCCCGCACGCCCCGGATGTCGCTTATACTCACATTCGAGATGAGCGGGGGTATGCAGTCAATTCCCGCTGTATCGTCTACGGTGGCAGGTGTGCCAGTTCCGTCATCGACGTCCTCGTAGCTCGCGGTGACAACGTCGGCGTCTGCTACCTCCAGCGACCCGTTCCCCGGTATGACGGGCCCCGCCGTGTTCGCAATCGCCCCGACGAATGTGCCAGAGTTCGAACTCGTTTCAACCATCGCAACCGTCTCGGAATCTCCGGCGGAGGTTGTCATGGTGATTGTCAGCGATCCCACGCCTCGCAGGTCACTGTCACTCACGCGAATCGTTACTGCGGCAACGCAGCTGTAGTCATCATGATCAAGTGCGATCCGACCGGCCGGTTGCACTGCCAATGCCAACGAGTTGGCAGCATTGAGACGCCCGCCAGATACCATGAGCCCATTGAACTCCGGCTTCGGATCGGCGCCATCGAGAATCCACCCCTTGAGGTCTGCCGGACTACTTCCGGGAGCATGTGCGATCAACAGCGCGGCCACTCCAGCAACGTGCGGGGTGGCCATCGAGGTACCGCTAAACACGCTGTAGGAGTTGCCGGGTATCGTGCTCAGGATGTCCGACCCGGGTGCGGCCAGATCAACACTGGCAGGCCCGTAGTTGCTGAAGGCGGATAGCGAATCGGTACGCGTGCTGCTCGCGACCGCGATGATACTGGGAACATCATAACTGCCTGGATAGACGGGGGCCGCGTCGTTGTTCGACTGATAGTCATTTCCCGCAGCCGCGATGAACAATTGGCCGGCCGTTCCGGCTGCCGCAATCGCGTCCCGCAGCGCCTGGCTAAAACCACCACCGCCCCACGAGTTGCTAGTCAGATTTGCTCCTTTGTTGACCGCATACTCGATAGCTGCGACAGCATCTGCGGTGGATCCGGAGCCGCCATCATCGAGAAACTTCAGACCCATGAGTCGTACGCTATTGGCAACCCCCGCCACACCGATCCCGTTGTTGGCAATCGCGCCGATTGTGCCGCTGACATGAGTGCCGTGAGAGTGGCCATCGAAGGGGTTGCCGCTGGTCGTAGAACCGTCACCGTTGGTCCAACGAGCGCCGTACACATCGTCAACGATGCCGTTACCGTCGTCGTCCACCCCAGACGCACCGTCACGCTCGAGGGTATTGGTCCAGAGATTGTCGACCAAGTCCGTATGCGTGTAGTCGATGCCTGTATCGATGACGCCGACGACAACATCATGGCTGCCTGTCTCGAGATCCCATGCCTCGGGAGCATCGATGTCAGCGTCCGCGGTCCCGCCAGCTTGGCCGGTGTTGTGCAGGCCCCACGTTTCGGAGAAACGGGGATCGTTCGGCATTAGAAGGGCGCTATAGACGTAGTTGGGTTCGACGTAGGCGACCTCTGGTCGTGCGACGTATGCTGCCTTGCTAGCCTGAACGTCGGACCCCGGCGGGAGTTGCACCACGTCGACAGCGATGAGCTTGAACGAATGGCGTCTTGTTGCGCCAACGGCCGCATGCACCGCCGAGCGCACTGACATGGACGTCTTGGCGCGAAAACCCACCAGCAACAGATCCGCTCCAGCTTGCGCCCCGGAGTTCATGCCCTTGGGCGCATAGACGGAGATTGCTTCCTTCACAGGAGGCTGCAGCGACGCCGATGTCACCTTCACTTGCGTCACAGCCCCGGCCAACGAAATTGTCGCCTCATGGCTTGCCGAAGGTGAGGATGCCACCTGCACACCCACCGTTGCCTCGACCACTCGATTCGTTCGCCCGAGAGCAAGGAGGGAGACTTGCGCGCTTGCTGCGGTGCATGGAGTACCAATTGCGCCGCTGACCAATAGAGCGGTGATACGTAGGAGAGTCGGCGTCCAATTCATAACTTCCTCCATCGATCAATGTACGACTTCCGGGGATCTGAATTCTGCATCAACCGTCGCGCGCCTCCGGTGACCGTAGCGCGGGACATGTCAACGCCCTCGAGACAAGATCAACAGTGTCAAGGTCGCAACTGTCCCCAATCCCGTCACCGTCACAGTCGCTCTGGGAGGGATTGAAAGAGCAAGACTCGGAGTAGCAGGTATAGTCCGGCGACGTGTTGGGCAGCGGACAATTGTCGCTACCGTCGTCGCACACCGCGCCGCCGTCGTTGTCCGAACACGGAACCGCGGAAACAGCGACCGACGGTTCAACCGCCAACGAAACGGTCGAAACGTGCAGACCCAAGACGAGCGCGGAGAACACTGCGACCGCGGCGACTCCGAGGGCTCGCCATGTTCGACTACCGGGTCCAGCACGCATACAGACCCCCCCTCCCTGCAAAGATACGAGCGAGGACGCTCGATCTCCCCAATCTCGCCAAGCAGCCGCTGCGAACCGCCGCGGCCCTCAGCAAGTGCGGGCCGTCTCCACCCAAAACGACGCTATTCCCTACCCCTTTCGTCTCCCCCGACTTGAGCGGCGACCCTCGCAACACGGCGGAGCTAGCGCAAACGCAAGCAACAAGAATGACCGCAACCGGAAGTAACCGCGTAAGCGGACCAATCCTTCCGCACGAAACCGCTTGGGGCCAGTAAGCATTCCCCGGCAAGACCGCTGGGTGTCTCGCTTACCCTAGAGCCCTCGTCAGCTATCGGTCTCGGGCGGTCCGTTTACCACTGCGGCGACCGCGTGACGCTTACTAGCACATCTTCTCAGCGCTGATTGTGACCTCCGTCACTCGCGATGAACATAAACCGCCGCATGGGCGGGAACGCTCGCACACATTGAGCATGTGCTGAAGCCTTTGCGTTCCATCAGCTTCGCCGAGGTGGCGTAGCCGGCGGAACCGGTAGAACCTCGCCCGACACGCACTTCGGACGCAGTGGTATGCAAGCGTCGCGAATACGCCGGCGTCACCGCGACCGACTGGCCTGCCCAGCCCACCGTAGAGCGGCGCACCGCCGCCTTGAGCGACGTCACGGCAGCGCCGGCAGCAGATCCAACCCGGTAGTCTCATCCACCCCGATCATGCAGTTGAAGTTCTGCACCGCCTGACCGGCCGCGCCTTTGCCGAGATTGTCGATCGCCGCGATGACAATGAGACGGCCTGTCTCGGCTTCCCTCACCCACGCCAGTTCGACCATGTTGGTGCCGCGCACCGCGCGCGGCTCGGGCATCGCGCCGTCTTCGAGAAGA
>JACQZX010000069.1 GCA_016213665.1 Actinomycetota bacterium
ACCTATCCACCAACACCCTGTGGCAGAACATCGGGTTGGTGCCGCAGCGGCCATACCTGTTCAGTGGCAGCGTCGAGAGCAACTTGCGCTACGGCAAGCCCGACGCCACCGACGACGAGTTGTGGAAAGCGCTCGAAGTTGCACAGGCGGCCGACTTCGTGCGCGCCATGCCGGGAGGACTCACCGCGAGAATCACCCAGGGCGGCAGCAATGTGTCTGGGGGCCAGCGCCAACGCCTCGCCATCGCCCGTGCGCTCGTGCGCAAGCCAGCCGTCTATCTGTTCGACGACTCGCTCTCCGCGCTCGACACCGCCACCGATGCCCGCCTGCGAGCGGCATTGGTGCCGCACACGCGCGACGCGGCGGTCTTGATCGTGTCGCAACGCGTTACCAGCATCCGCAACGCCGACCAGATCATGGTGCTGGAAGATGGCGAACAAGTCGGCCTCGGCACCCACAGCGCATTGATGCAGAGTTGCCCGACATACGTCGAGATCGTGCAGTCGCAGCTGACCGAGAGCGAGGCGCTCGCGTGAGCCGCCGCCCGGACGACAAGACGGCCACACTGCCATCGGCCGCCACCGCCAGTGAATTGCGCGGCGGGCGCATGACCACCGTCGGCGTACCAACCGAGAAGTCGCAGGACTTCGCCAACTCCAGTCGCCGGCTGCTGCGCAGGTTAGGACCCGAGCGTCCGAAGGCCTATCTGGTGCTGGTACTGGCCTTCGTCAGTGTGGCTCTGGTGGTGTCGGGACCGAAGGTGCTAGGGCATGCCACCAACCTCATCTTCGAAGGACTCCCGAGCACCGGCGGCACCGGCATTGACTTCGCCGCACTTCATCGAGTGTTGTGGCTCGCTGTCGGGCTCTACCTCGCCGGTTACGTGCTCTCGTTCCTGCAGTCGTTCCTGCTTGCCGGCATCGTGCAACGGACGATGCTGGGCCTGCGGGCCGAGGTGGAGGCGAAGTTGCACAGAATGCCGCTGTCGTATCTTGATGCGCAGTCCCGCGGCGATCTGCTCAGCAGGGTGACCAACGACATCGACAACGTGTCGCAGAGCGTTCAACAGTCACTCAGCCAGTTGCTCACCGGGCTACTCACGATCGCAGGAACGCTGGCCATGATGCTGTGGATCTCGTGGCAGTTGGCCATCGTTGCCGTCGTGACGGTTCCGTTGTCGATCTTCGCGATGAAGACCATCGCCGGCCACTCGCGGGGCCGATTCATCGCCCAATGGCAGCACACCGGCGCACTCAACGCGCAGGTCGAGGAGACATTCACCGGCCACCCGATCATGAAGGCGTTCGGACGCCAGCGCGAGGCACAGGAACACTTCGACGCGACCAACAGCGAGTTGTTCAAAGCTGGCTTCTCGGCTCAATTCATCAGCGGCTGCGTGCAACCGGCCACGGTGCTCATCGGCAACCTCAACTACGTCGCGATCGCAGTGCTCGGTGGGCTGAAAGTGGCCAATGGCACGATCGGCCTCGGCGACGTGCAGGCCTTCATCCAATACTCGCGCCAGTTCGCACAACCCCTCACCCAAACGGCATCGATGGTGAACGTGCTCCAGTCGGCGATTGCATCCGCTGAGCGGGTGTTCGATCTGCTGGATGCCCCCGAGCAAAGTTCCGACCCGATCACCGACTATCTGCAGCCCAAGGCAGCAGCCGGTCGCATTGTGTTCGATGACGTCTCGTTCAGCTACCGACGCGACGCTCCCCTCATCGAACATCTCTCGCTGGTGGCCGAGCCCGGCGAAACAGTCGCCATCGTCGGACCAACCGGGGCGGGCAAAACGACACTGGTCAACCTGATCATGCGCTTCTACGAACTCGACGGCGGACGGATCACGCTCGATGGCCGAGACATCACGACGATGCGCCGAGACGAACTGCGCAGCCAGATCGGCATGGTGCTGCAGGACGCGTGGCTGTTCGGCGGCACCATCCGCGACAACATCGCCTACGGCAACGTGACAGCAACACCCGAGCAAGTGTTGGCGGCGGCCAAGGCCTGCTACGTCGATCGCTTCGTCCACTCGCTGCCCAAGGGGTACGACACCGTGCTCGACGACGACGGCAGCTCGGTGAGTGCCGGCGAAAGGCAGCTGATCACCATCGCCCGGGCGTTCCTCGCCGACCCGTCGATCCTGATCCTCGACGAGGCGACCAGTTCCGTCGACACGCGCACCGAGCTGCTGATCCAGCGGGCGATGGCCAAGTTGCGCGGTGGTCGCACCAGCTTCGTGATCGCCCACCGGCTATCGACGATTCGCGACGCTCACACGATTCTGGTGATGGACAGCGGTCGCATCGTGGAGCAGGGCGCACACGCCGAACTGCTTGCCGGCGGCGGCGCATATCTGGCGCTGTACAACGCACAGTTCAGCGGCGCCGCCGTCGACGTCGATGTCGAGGTTGTCTGAGCGCGGCCCACCAACCGCGAAACCCCTCCACCGCGACGCAGAGATTGCCGAATAGATCTCCGTGGATCGCCGCTCGTTCATCCAGGGTGCCGCCGCCGCGGCTGCCACGATGTGGGCAACGTCGCGGACCGACATCGTCCGCGCGCAGCCGTTGGCAGGCGACGGTCCCTTCGGCCCACTCGGGCCACCCAACAGCGACGGCATACAACTTCCCGCGGGCTTTTCGTCACGCCTGATCGCCGTGTCGGCGACTCCAGTGGCAGGCACCGCACACATCTGGCACGGTTTCCCTGACGGTGGGGCCTGCGCACCGCTGGCCGGCGGCGGTTGGGCTTATGTCTCCAACGGCGAAGTTGGCGATGGACTCGGCGAAGTTGGGGTAATCGCCTTCGACGCCGCTGGGAACGTGGTCGACGCGTACCCGATCCTGCGAGGTACGACGCGCAACTGTTCCGGGGGCATGACTCCGTGGGGCAGCTGTCTGTCGGGCGAAGAGCATATTGCCGGCCAGGTGTTCGAATGCGACCCGACGATGCGCTCCCAGGGAGTGCCTCGGCCGCTGCTCGGCACCTTCGGCCACGAGATGATTGGCGTCGATCCCGCGACCGGGTTCGTGTACTTAGTGGAGGATCACCCCGAAGGCCGGCTCTATCGATTCGAACCGGATCACGTCGGCGATCTCACCGAGGGAACGCTTCTGGCCGCACAGACCTCCCCCGACGGGGCAGTGACCTGGAAGCGCGTCAGCCATCTGTTCCCGGACCGGGCTCAGGACACAACGCCCTTCAACGGTGGCGAGGGCGTCTGGATCATGCATGGTTCGATGTTCTTCACCACCAAAGGCGACGTTCGCGTGTGGCGACTGGAACTCGCCAATCAGCGGCTGTCGATCTGGTACGACGCCGCGACCGTCGCGGGCACATGCCTCACCGCCGTCGACAACATCGTCGGTCATCCGCACAGCAGCGACCTGTTCGTCGCCGAAGACGGAGGCAACCTGGAGGTCGCGATGCTGCCGACGCAAGGCCACCCGGTGGTGGCACCGTTTCTGCGTTTCGTCGGTCACGATGCCTCCGAGGTGTCGGGCCTCGCGTTCAACCCCGATGGCACACGGCTTTACGTGTCGTCACAACGTGGTGTCGACGGCTTGACGGGCATGGTCTTCGAAGTCAGTGGTCGCTTCCATCGCACACAACGCATTTGGGAACGGCTCGATCGGCCTTCGCTCCGTCAACCGGTCGCGCAAGCTGCGACGGTCACGAACGTGTCGTTGAAGCAGGCGCCGTTGCCCAACGCATCACCCGTGGCGGGAGTCAGCGCGTTGACACCAAGACCGTCGCGGTGGTGACGCAGCCAAACACCCTTGCTCATCACAGCCACACCCTCGGCGGTATCTGTGTTCACCTCGAGCGGAACCACGATGCTGCCCTGGTCGCTGGTGAGCCGAACCAGGGAACCGGCCGACAGTCCGCGGGCGGCGGCATCGGTCGGATGCAACAGCACCGTCGGTGAAGGACTTTGGAACTCGCCGAACATGGAGTTGACCAGTTTCGACGTCGCAGGCGAGATGAGCAGCAACGACCCCGGCGGCACGGGCACGGGAACGTAACGGGGTGCACCGTGCACAGCGTCGGCGAGACACGCACGACCATCGAGCGGGAAGGTGTCGACAAACTGCCGACTGGGCACCGCCGCATCTCGTGGGCCGCGATCATCGACAGCGTCGGCAAGTGGGGCTGACGACCAGTCGAAACCCATGGCCCGGGCCAATGCCAGGCCGGTTTCGTCGTTCGAACGACTCTCGCCGACGCGGCCAATGACCGCACGCACGGGCATCACCATCAGCGATCCGTAACCGGAGTTGACGTCTTCGATTTCGAAACTCGTGGTCGCCGGCAGCACCACATCGGCGTAGCGCGTGGTGTCGGTGAGCACCTGCTCGTGCACGACCGTGAACACATCGTCGCGACTGAACGCGGCCATGACCGCCTGCTGATCGGGACACATCACCAGCGGGTTGGCACCTTGCACGAAGAGCACCTCGCTCGGGTCGTTCGAACCGGGTGCCAACCATTGACCTACCTGGTGCAGCGGCAATGTTCGCCGCGCAGGTCCGTCGAATGACTCTCGCGGCCAGCGACGACGCGGCTTGGCAGCCCCGGTGGCAGTGGAGCCAATCACGCCACTACCGGCACTTCCGAACTGACCGATGAGCACCGGCAGCGCAATAATTGCACGACAGGCAGCGCCACCATTGGCGTTGCGTTCCTGTCCCCACCCGATGCGCAACATCGCCGGACGGGTACCCGCCCACCACTCGGCGAGCGCGATGATGTCGGCCGCCGCGAGACCAGTCGCCTCCGCCGCACGCTCGATCGACCACTCTTGGCTGCTCGCCAGCAACTCCTCGGCACCGACCGCGTTGGCGGCGATGAAACCGGTGTCGAGAAGCCCGTTCTGCGACCAGTGGTTGGCGATCGCGAGCGCCAAGACGGTGTCGGTGCCCGGCCGAATCGCAAGGTGCAGATCGGCGCGCTTGGCCATTGCTGTGCGACGAGGATCGATCACGACCACCTTGGCGCCGGCGGCGACCGCCTGCTGCACCAGTGGTGGAAAGTGAGTGTTGCTGACCGTCGGGTTGGCACCCCAGATGACAACCAACTTGCTGTTCACCACGTCGCGCGGATCGGCCGAGGCCATGCCGCCGAACACGCTCGCCCACGACACGCCCATCGTGTGCGCGCAGATTGTGTGTTCCACAAAGGTTGCACCGATGGCCGCGAAGAAAGCCTCCGTGAGACTGGCTCGTTCGATGGTGGCCGCCGAGGAGTTGTAGGTGAACGCCACGACACCATCGGGACCTTTGCGATCGATCGTGGCGCGCATGCGGTCGGCGATCAGCGCCACTGCCTCCTGCCACGACGCCTCGCGAAACTCGCCGCTCCCTTTGGCCCCCGTGCGCACCAACGGCGTCAACACTCGCTCCGGCGAGTACACACGCTGCGCGTGGCGCTTCACCTTCGAACAGATCCAGCCGTCGGTCAGCGGATTCTCGGGTGCGGCGTCGATTTTGGTGATGCGGCCGGCGTCCACCGTCACCGCCAGCGAGCAGGCATCGGGACAGTCGAGCGTGCACATCGTGTGGACGACTGGCATCCCCCGACTCTACCCGGGCCACGTTTGCACGGGTATCGCTAGTCTGCGGGCATGATCGCCGTTGTCGTGGTGCGAGCCGGGGTGCTTCCGACCGGTGGCGCGGAGGTGGTCGCGGAATGCGCCGGGCGCGCCGTGTTGGTGGGCTCCCAGGTCGCGGTGGCCGCCGAGTCACTTCGCGGCGTAGCCACTGCTCTCACCCTCGTCGAGCAGGAAGCGTTTCGGCCAGCCGCAATCGCGCACCTGCTCGCGCCGTTGTTGATCGACGAACCGATCGTGGTGCTGCCCGCGTCGCCCGACGGACGCGACCTGGCACCGCGCATCGCATTCACACTGCATCGACCGCTACACGCCGGTGCGACACTGGTGAACGCCAATCACGTCGACATGGCACGTGGTGGTGGCCGCGAGTTGCACCGACTCGTGCCAGGCGCGACGTTCGTTGCGACCCTGCAACCCGGAACGCGTGGTGTCGTGCCCGACCCGTTGCTACCGGCACCGACGATCACGTCGGTCACCGGGCCGACTTCCGATGGCGACACGCGCGACGCCGTCGTCATGGCTGTTGACGAGGCCGACCCGGCAACCATCGATCTCGGCGAGGCGACGCGCATCATCGCCGGCGGGGGCGGACTCGACGGAAGCGACCGTATGCGCCAACTCGCCGACATCGCGGCGGCAATCGGCGCAAGTGTCGGCGCCACTCGTGTCGTAACCGATCGCGGCTGGGCACCCCACGAGCGTCAGATCGGAACCACCGGTGTCGTTGTGGCCCCTCGGTTGTACATGGCATTCGGAGTCGCCGGCGCCGTGCAGCACACCAGTGGCCTAGGAGATCCCACCCACATCGTGTCGGTGAACACCGACCCGCATTGCCCGATGATGCAACTGGCCGACCTGGCAATCGTCGGTGACGCCAACGCCACGATCGACGAGTTGGAGAGGCTGCTCACGTGAGCGACAGCGTCGACGTGATAGTTGTCGGCGCCGGCCCCGCGGGTTCCTGCGCCGCAATCGTCGCCGCTCGCGCCGGACTTTCGGTGGTGCTGTTGGAACGCGGGCCCTTCGCGGGCAGCAAGAACATGTACGGCGGCGTGATCTACGCGCGCATGCTCGACGAACTGATTCCCAAGTGGTGGGAGCAAGCACCGATTCAGCGCTGGGTAACGCGACGCTCGACAATGTTGCTAACCGACACTCAGGCGCTCACGGTCGACTTCCGCACCGACGCCTGGGGTGAAGCTCCCTACAACGGTGCAACCGCCTACCGGCCAGACTTCGACAATTGGCTCGCCGGTCACGCCGAGGCCGCCGGGGCGCAATTGCTGACCAGCACCACCGTTACCGGGCTGTTGCGCGACAGTGCGGGCTCCAACAGGACCGGCGCGATCGTCGGCGTTCGCACCGATCGGCCCGCTGGTGATCTACGGGCGCGGGGCGTTATCGCCTGTGACGGGGTCAACAGCTTGCTCGCCAAGGAGGCCGGACTCTACGAACACACCGACGCCAAGCACTTCACGCTCGGCGTCAAGGAGACGCTGGCGCTGCCCAAGGAAGTGATCGACGAGCGCTTCGGCGTTCGCGACCGAGAGGGCGTCGATATCGAGATCATCGGCGGCACCGGCATGATCAACGGCGGCGGATTCGTCTACACCAACCTCGACACGGTCGCCGTCGGTGTGGTGCTGAAGCTGTCCAAGCTGGCGGCGCAGTCGCTGCGTCCCGAACAGGTCATCGCCGGTCTGAAAGCGAACCATGCGATCGCGCCGCTCATCGAGGGCGGCGAAGTCAAGGAGTACTCGGCACACCTGATCCCTGAGGCCGGATTGGAAATGATGCCGAAGATGACCGCCAACGGAATGCTGGTTGCCGGCGACGCAGCAGCACTGTGCCTGGCCGCCGGCATCTGGCTGGAGGGCGTCAACTTCGCGATCGCCAGCGGCATGTATGCCGGCGAGACCGCTGTCGACGCGATTCGAGCGGGCGACGTGAGCGCGCGTGGTCTCGCTGGGTATCAGAAGCGAATGCGCACGACATTCGTGCTCAAGGACCATCGCAAGCTGCGGCGCGCGCCGGCCTTGGTGCTCAGCGACCGCGTGCAACACCTTTACCCGGCAATGGTTGCCAATGTGGCCGAGCGCATGTTTCGGGTCGACAACCCACAACCCAAGCCCGGGCTACGTCGCATCTTCGCCCAGGAGCGCAAGCGGGCGGGAGTTCGTCGTCGCGACCTGATACGTGATGCGTGGACCGGCTTCCGGAGCTACGGCTGATGGCGGGAACGCGGAGTGACTGGGTCGGTGACTACTTCATGGAAACGATGGCGGCGACGGAGTTCCGCGTTCACCCCGACGCGCACATCGTTGTCGATGGCACGGTGTGTGCCGACTGCACGACGCGGCAATGCATCGTCGCCTGCCCGGCGAACCTCTTCGTTCCCACCACCGATGGCGGCATCGTGTTCAACTACGAGCAATGCTTCGAGTGCGGCACTTGTTATCTGGTCTGCAACCATGAGGGTGCCATCACCTGGAACTACCCCGCGGGCGGCCATGGCGTGGTGTTCCGCCGAACATGACCGTCGTCGTTTGTCTGAAGTGGGTTCACGATGCGGCCCAGCCCGACGACGTTCGCTTCGGCGCGATGTCGCCAGCCGACCACTCGGCGTTGGAACTAGCGCTGCAATGCGGTGAGTGGGCGCACGCCGATGTCACCGCGATCACGGTCGGGCCTGCACAAGCAGATCACATCCTGCGAGACGCTCTCGCATGTGGGGTGCGGCGAGCTGTGCGTATCGAGACATCACACGCGGTCAGCGGCGCGGATGTTGCCGCCGCCATCGCGGCGGTGGTGGCGGATGCGCACTGGGTGTGGTGCGGCGATTACTCGATCGACAACGGCAGCGGCAGCGTGCCCGCGTTCCTCGCGGCGGCACTTGCTGCCCGTCAAGCGCTGGGGGTGATCCACCTGTCGTTCGGCGACGCCCCGACAATCGACGCGGGTGTCATCGAGGCCACTCGCCGTCTCGATGGCGGTCGCCGCGAGGTGTTGGAAGTGCGAGCGCCGGCGGTAGTCAGCGTCGAGGGTGCTACCGCGCACCTGCGGCGAGCGGGCCTGACGGCATTGCGCACGGCCGCGGCCGCGGCGATAGAGGTCATTCGCATCGCCACGCCGACGCGCGTCGACGACTGCGTCGTTCAGCAGTATCGCCCGCGAGCGCGAGAGTTGGCCGGCCCCGACGGTGTTTCCGCTTTGGCGCGCGTGCTGTCACTTACCGGTGCCGGCGGCGCGAGAGGCGCCGCCTCGGCGCGCCGGACAGTCGTGCTCGATCCCCTCGATGCCGCCGGACGAATTCTCACCGAACTCCGCGAGTGGGGTTACCGCACATGATTCGACGCCTGGGCGAAGGAACGTGGACCGACCATTGGAAGCCCAGCCGACGGCCGCTGCTGGTGGTGCCGATCGGCTCGTGCGAGCAGCATGGGCCGCACCTTCCGTTGGATACCGACACACGAATCGCACAGGCGCTGGCGGCAAGCCTGATCAAGAACTTCGACTCGGGTGAGCTCTTGCTGACGCCGCCGCTGGGCATTTCGGCGAGCGCAGAACACGCGTCGTTTCCAGGCACGCTCTCCATCGGCGCAGCCGTCTTCGAGCAGGTGGTGATCGAGTTGGTGCGCAGCGCCGACTGGGCCGCCGGGATCGTGTTGGTCAACGGTCACGGTGGCAACCGCGTGCCGGTCGAGCGTGCCGTCCGACTCCTGCAGAATGAGCAGCGCCGGGTGCTGTCGTGGTGGCCGCACATACCCGACGGCGACGCCCACGCCGGGCAAGCGGAGACCTCGATGATGTTGGCGATCTCGCCGGAACTGGTGCGCATGCAGGCGGCGGAACCGGGCCGGATGGAACCTGTTGAGGAGTTGATCGAAGAGATGAGGGCGCATGGCGTCGGGGCGGTGAGCCCCAACGGGGTGCTCGGCGATCCTCGGCGCGCAACAGCATCGCACGGCCGTTCACTGCTGACACGACTCAGCATCGATCTGCTCGCCGCCGTCGACGAATGGTGGGAGTAGCCGCCGTGGGGGCACTGCGCCACCGGCTCGACCGCTCGTGGCGTCGTCCACGGAACGGCAACATCGTCATCGCCGGGTCTCCGCTGCGCATGTTCCGCCTTACCGACAGCGGCATCAATGTCATCCGCCAACTCGAGGGTCAGGTCGGCAGCGGACCGACGACGGATACCCCCGCATCCCGTCTGCTCCTCGACCGCCTCGTCGACGCCGGTGCGCTGCACCCACTGCCGTCGACAGGGCCCTTCGGGGTCGCCGACGTGACGATCGTGGTGCCGACACACGAGCGACTGCCCGCTTGGCTGGCTGACGCCGCCGCGTGCGGCGCCGCGCAGACCGTTCTGGTCGACGACGGTTCCCGCGTTGCGCTCGACACGCCGGCGAAGGTGACCGTGCTCCGGCACGAGTCGAACCGTGGTCCTGCGGCAGCGCGCAACAGCGGCCTCGCGAAGGTGGCCACAGCCTTGGTTGCGTTCCTCGACAGCGACGTGTCGCTGCCGGCCGCGACCAACCTCGGCGACTTCCTCACTGCGCTGCTGGTTCACTTCACCGACAGTCGGGTTGCGCTGGTGGCTCCACGCGTCGCCGGTGCTCCCGGCGCGACATGGCTGGCGGGCTACGAGCAGCGGCACAGCCCACTCGATCTCGGCGAGCAACCGGCACGTGTCGCACCGGGCACGAGGGTCACTTACGTTCCGGCAGCCGCATTGCTGTGTCGCACCGAGGCGTTGCGCGAGATCGGTGGGTTCGACGAGAGCCTGCGCGTAGGCGAAGACGTCGACCTGGTGTGGCGATTGGTGGCTGCTGGCCATCGCTGCCGCTATGAACCCACCGTTGTTGCGTTGCACGAGCCGCGCGCTTCACTGGCGGCGTTGTTGGGTCAGCGCTTCGGCTACGGCCGCTCAGCTGCGTCGTTGGCAAGTCGGCATCCCGGGGCGGTGACGCCGTTGCGCATCAGCCGCACGAGTGCGCTGGCTTTGGGTCTCATCATGCTGCGGCGTCCACTGATGGCCGCGGCTGTGATCGTCGGCGCGACCGTCGCTTTGGGTCACAAACTTCGCGGTTTGCCGCCGTCGGAGTCGGCCCGATTGGTGGGGCTGGGCACACTCGGCGCCGGCCGACAGTTGGCCGCGGCGACGACCCGCGAGTGGTGGCCGCCGGCGGTGGCGTTGGCGGTGCTCAGCCCGCGCAGCCGAGTGCCGCTGTTGGCGGCGGTGCTAGTCCCCACGATCGAGCGAGCACTTGCGGATCGTTCGCTACAGCCAATCACCGACGCTCCCGTGCAACTCTGCGATCGGGTGGCGTACGGGGCGGGGGTGTGGGCCGGGGCCGTCGACCAGCGCAATCTGAACTCACTGCTGCCCGACATGCGGTAGCGATCAGCCGGTGGTGACGAGTGGGCGACGACTCCAGTCGGCGCACTCACGACACACAGATTCCGGAATGAGACCGACACGCATCAGCCGATTGAACACCGCGCATCCGAGGCAATAGCCGAACACGGATTCCAGTGTCGCCGCCGCGACCAGGCCGACGATCAACGCATAGCTGAGCGCCGGTGCACCCGCAGCCCACGCTGCGAGTGCACCGCCGCTGAAGCCAAGGCCGACACCCTGCGCGAACCGCTTCGGTGGTCCGGGAACGAAGCGATGCTGCACGCGTAGTCGGGGCGTGACCACGCGTGTGACGAACTGGCCAAGGGGACTGAAGCGCGGCCCGGAAAGTACCCGCGCGAGAAAGCCGAACGAGAGCGGCACCAGCACCCACCACTCACGCACGATCAGGAAGGCAACACCTTGCAGTACAACGCCGGCCGCGACCAACCGCGCCGATGTTTCATTGACAGGATTAGGGAACGGGAACCAGCTCCCATACGACTTGTTGCCCACCGATCGAGAGGTCATGGCGAAACCCTATACCGATAATCCCGATCAGACAACTCAACAATTACCCTCCCGGCTACCGTTGGCCGAATGACCGTTCGTCTCACCGTTCAGCGCGCCGCCTGGAGAAAGCACGTGGCCACCACCGCGCAGGCTTACGGGGCGGCGTTGGAGCCGGTGGTGAAGGGCAACGGCTACGGGTTCGGACGGGCGTTGCTTCACCAGATCGCCGCCGAACTGGCCCCGAACGTGTGCGTGGGCACGATCCACGAACTCGCCGACGTGCCCGCAGGCGCACGCGCGGTCGTGCTCACGCCCGCGTTACAGACCTCGACGATCGAGTCGGCGGCGAACGGTTCCGCCGTACTCACGGTGGGCAGCACGGCTCACGTCGCGGCCCTTGCCGGATGGAGCGGTGAGGTGATGGTGAAACTGGCCAGCAGCATGCGCCGCTTCGGGGCCACCGCCGACGAGTTGCCGGCGGTGCTGGCTGCCGCCCGCGAAGCGGGTCTTGGCATTGCCGGATTCGGGTTGCACCTCCCCACTGCGGGCGACGACCGCGACCGCATCGCCGAGATCGAAGCCTGGTTGCCGCGGCTCCCCGCGGAGACCTCGCTGTGGGTAAGCCATCTCCAACCGACATCCATGCACGCGCTGGTCGCCGCTCATCCGCAGCACACTTTCAGGATTCGCGTCGGCACCGCCCTGTGGCACGGCGTGCCGCGGCTCGACATCATGCAGTTGCGCGCCGAAGTACTGGACACCCGGCCGATCCGCGTCGGGCAGGAAGCGGGCTATCGACAGACGCCGGCAGCGTGCGATGGCACCTTGGTGGTTATCGGTGCGGGCAGCACACACGGCATCGCCCCACGGGGCGACCTCAGTCCCTTTCATTTCGCCCGCAACCGAATGGCCATGCACGAACACCCGTACATGCACACCTCGTTGGTGATCGTTCGGTCGGGCATTCCCTGCCCGCAAGTCGGTGAATGGGTTGACGTTCAGAGTCCGTTGATCACGACGAACGCGGACGCCATCGAGTGGCAGTGAGCGACAGCGGCCGCAGCGGCAACGGCAACACGGTCGGCGGTCGAATCATCGACCTCGACGTAACGCGCGCGGTCGCACTCATCGGCGTGTGCGTGATGAATTACCACGGTTACCTGATCGCCCGCGGCGCCGACTACCCGCCACGCACATTCGCCGAGCGGGTCTTCGACCCCTGGCAGGGACCTCTCTCCACGCGTTTCGCAGCGACGTTCGTGACTGTCCCCGGCATGGGTATCACGCTGCTCAGCGGTCGCAGCCGAGCGAGTCACGATCGCGTCGCGATCAGCGCCGACCGATGGAAGCTGTTGCGACGAGGCTTGCTGCTGTTCGCCTTCGGGTACTTCTTCGATTGGGTATGGCCGGGAACGATCCTGTTCTATTACGGAGCGTTCTTCTTGCTTGGCGCAATGTTGTTCACGCTGCGCAGCCGCTGGATCATCGCCCTCGGCGTCGCTTCCGCGATCGGCGCGGCGGCGATACAGCGGTGGGCGCTGCACAATCGGTCGTCATGGCTGCTGCAGGGCAGCGCTGGTGAGACCCGATCACCGCGCGATCTGGTATTCGACGTGTTCGTGCGCGGAACACATCCGTTGCTGCCGTGGTTGTTGTTCCTCTGCGCCGGAATCGTGCTCGCCAGGCTGCTGCCGCTCACCAGTCGGCTGCGCACACAACTGATCGCCGCCGGCTCGGCTTGCGTGGTGCTCGGGTACCTCGGGCGCTCACACCTTCCGTGGGCGCCGGTGCTGCGCTCGACCGAACCCTTCGATCGCGCACTCCCGTACAGTCTCACAACCATCGGATCGTCGTTGGTAGCCGTCTGCCTGATCGGCTGGCTCGCCGAGCGCACCAGCGGATCGCGGATCACGCGTGGACTGGCGGCCGCTGGACAGATGACGCTCACTCTCTACGTCGGCCATGTGTTGGTGTTCAACCTGCTCGTCGACAAGCTGCACTGGGTGGCGCCCGACGGTCTCGCGACCGCACTCACCTTTGCCGCCGGGTACTGGCTGCTGGCAGTGTGCGCGGCCGCGATGTGGCTGCGCTTGTTCAGGATCGGGCCGCTGGAATGGGTCTACCGCAAGTTCAGCCAGTGATCTCGGCGAACGTGTCGCACTGCCGCGGATCCTGCGTGTTGTAACCCTGCAGGAACCAAGTGCGCCGCTGCTCGGCCGAACCGTGCGTCCAACTCTCCGGGTCGACACGCCCCTGGGTCTGCTGCTGAATGCGATCATCGCCGACGCCCTCGGCGGCGGCAATCGCCTCCTGCAGTTCGGCTTCGTTCTCGAGCACGTCGCGGGCCCCGACCCATGCGCCGGCGAAACAGTCGGCTTGCAACTCCATCGCCACCGAATACTGGTTCGCCCGGTCGGGGTCCTGCTGTTGCGCCTGCTGCACCTGGGCGTTGGTACCGAGAAGGTTCTGCACGTGATGGCCGTACTCGTGAGCGAGGATGTACTGCTCGGCGAGATCGGTGGCAGTGCCGACAAGCATCTCCTCGAGTTGCTGCATGAACTCGAGATCGATGTAGACGAGATTGTCGGCCGGGCAGTAGAACGGGCCGGTGTCGGAGCTGGCCTGGCCACAGCCGGTGGCCACGGTGCCGGGGCCGAACCAGACGGTGCTCGTGTCCTGATAGGGGGTGTTGAAGTACTGCGGCAACGCCTCGGACCAGTACAACTGCACATCGTTGGTGACACCGCACACGATCTGTTCGAGTTCCGTCTCGCAGGCGGCCGGCGTATTCGTCGAACCGCTGGCCCCTTGTGACCCGCCGGCGGCCGCACCCAGCAGCTTGGGCAGGAACAGCGCCGCCAGCAACACGATGATTCCGAGCACTCCTCCGCCCATCGGCAAACCGACGCCGCTCATGCCCGGGAGCTGGAACCCACCACCACTGCCGCGTTGATCGTTGATGCGAGATGCGTCGGTACTGCGAATCCTGGTCACTGTGTGCTCCTTGTCCCACTCTCGAATGGGTCCCACTCTTGAACGGCGAGCCTATTCGGTGATCAGGCCGTGTGGGCCCGCCGTCGCCCGCGGTGGATGCCACGCACGGCCACGGCACCGGCGCCGATCAACGGCCCCTGATCGGCGAGGCGAACCTGCGTGATGCGCGCTCCTCGGGCGTAGGGCAGTTGGACGTGCTCGTCGAGGGCGGCCTGCGCGGCGTTGAAGAACGTCGCCGCAAACCCGAGCGCGACCGATCCGCCGACGACGACGAGGTCGAGGTCGAACAGGTTGCATACCGAGGCAGCGCCGATGCCAACCAGTCGGCCCGTGCGCTGCATGATCTCGTAGGTCGGTTCCGTCGGCGGGCGACCGGTGATCGCCGCGATCGCCAATCCAGACGCCTCCGCCTCCAGACAGCCACGCGAGCCGCACTCGCAGCGGCGACCGTTCGGTTCGACGACAATGTGGCCGACATGGCCGGCGTTGCCACTGGTGCCATCGAGCAGTTGGCCGTTCAGCACAACACCGCCACCGACTCCGGTGCTCACCACCATCGCCATGAAGTTCTGTTTACCCTGCGCCGCGCCCAGCCAGCCTTCGGCGAGCGCCAACGCTTTGGCATCGAGTTCACCGTAGACCGGCAACGAGCTACTGCGGCCGAGGCTTTCGCGTAAGGGGAAGTCGCGCCATGCCTGAATGTTGAGCGGGGAAACCGTCTCGGCGCCGAACGTGATCGGACCCGCACAGCCGACTCCGACCGCAATCGGTCGCACATGGTGGTGATCGCGGGCCCGTTTGATCTGGCCGTCGACCGCTTCCGCCAGCGAAACGAACAGTTCCTCCGCGCGCATCTGGTGATCGACGAGCACCTGGCCACGGTCGATGAGTTCGCCCTGCATCGTGACCAGCCCGACCGCCATCTTGGTTCCGCCGATGTCGACCGCGACGACAACGTTGCCACCGACGGGTCGCCGAACGCTGTCGGGAACCGCAGCCGACGCGTCGGCAGGCACGTCGGTCATTGCGTTGCAGACCCGGCGTGCAGTCTCAACCGCTTCCAGGATTGGTGCATGCGCACACGGTACCCGCCGGTGTGCAAGTTGGAAGTAGGCCGTCGCCGACGCTGCCCAGCACCGCCAGCCGAGATCAAGGAGACGTCCAACTCTTGCCCAACTTTCGGACAAATTCCCACGATTCGACCAAACCTGAAGCAGAGTGGCGGCGTGTCTAATGGATGGAGACGTGGATCATCGCGATGAGCGAGGCCAAGGGTGCCGAGGTCATAACCGAGGTAGTCGTTACCGACACCCTCGACAACCTCTTCCGCGCGCACTACGCGCGGCTCGTGCGGGCGTTGTCCGTCGTGGCCGGCGACCAGGAGACGGCCGCCGATGCCGTGCAGGAGGCCTTCGTCAAGGCTCACCTCCACTGGCGGCGCGTGCAGAACTACCAGGACCCGGTGGGCTGGATCAGGCGGGTGGCCATTAATCGATTGCGCGATGACCACCGTCGAATCGGCCGCAAACAAAACGCTGTCGAGCGACTGCAGGCCGCGGCCCGCCCTGCAGGGGTCGAATGGTCCGACGGCGCCGATGCAACAACCATGCTCGCCGCCCTTCCGCGCCAGCAGCGACTGACGTTGGCTTTGTTCTACGTCGATGGGCTCAGTGTCGAAGAGGTCGCGAGCACACTCGGCATCAGCGAGGGCGCGGTCAAGTTCCATCTCCACCAGGGTCGAGAGCGGTTACGCGGCACCCAGTCCGGCATGGAGGAGGCAAGACGATGAGCGAGTTCCATGATCCCGAACTCGAGCGTCTACTCGGACGCGCCGGCGGGATGTACCCCGATGTCAACGTCGCCTACGAACGGATGCTGCGCGGCGTGCGCCACGCTCGTCGCCGTCGCCTTGTCGCCGTGAGCGGAGCCGCGTCGTGCTTGTTGTTCCTCGGGGCGGCGTTCGCCTTCATCGGATCTGATCAGTCACCGAACGTGCAACCCGGCGATCGGGGCACGTTCGACGGTTCCTTCGAGGACACGCTGCCCGACTCGGTTCCCGGTACCACTACGCCCACGTCCACCGACAGCACGCTCGACACGGAAACAACCGCCACCAGATCCGGCACCGTCGTCCCGGTCACGACACCGAATTCGTCGGCGGGAAGTAACCCCTCCGTTAATCCATCCAGTACCACGCCAACCACCGCTCCGGCACCGCCGGTCACGCAGGTGTTCGCCGGTACCGGCGGGTCGGTGACGGTTCGACTGCAGGACGGCACGCTCAGCCTGGTGTCGTACAGCGCTACCGCTGGCTTCACCGCCGATCTGAAGCACACCGGCGGCGACCGGGTGGAGGTTCGTTTCGAATCGGTTGACCACCGCACCGACATTCGCATCGATCTCGAGCTGGGCTCGATGGCGCCGACCATCGACGAGAACGACACCTGAACCACCGACACCGCGCTCGTCCATACTTGGGCGGTGGCAACCGACTGGAATCCGGTTCTGCGTGGCGAGTTCGCCAAGCCCTACTGGCAACAACTGCAACGGTTCGTCGCTGACCAAAGGGCGCGGTACACCGTCTTCCCGGGCGAGCAGGAAGTGTTCGCGGCGCTTCACCTCACACCGCGCGCGGATACGCGCGTCGTGATCCTCGGTCAAGACCCGTACCACGGGCCACAGCAAGCTCACGGTCTGTGTTTCTCGGTGCGTCGCGGCGTCGCCATTCCACCGTCGCTGGCCAACATCTACAAGGAACTCCAGTCCGATCTCGGCGTCGTGGCCCCGCGTCACGGCAACCTCGAGCCGTGGGCCCGCCAAGGTGTGTTGCTGCTCAACTCGACGCTCACCGTGCGCGCCGGCCAGGCCGCATCGCACC
This sequence comes from Actinomycetota bacterium, assembly GCA_016213665.1. Taxonomy (GTDB): domain Bacteria; phylum Actinomycetota; class Acidimicrobiia; order Acidimicrobiales; family Ilumatobacteraceae; genus UBA668. The sequence goes on from JACQZX010000069.1 coordinate 17,410, forward strand.
ACGGTCAGGGTTGGGAGACCTTCACCGATGAGGTGCTGCGAACAGTGAACGCGCTGCCCCACCGCGTCGTGTTCCTGCTCTGGGGCGCGGCCGCGCGCAAGAAGAAGTCGTTGATCGATCTGACCCGTCACGTGGTGATCGAATCCGCCCACCCATCGCCGCTCAGCGCGCACAACGGATTCTTCGGTAGTCGCCCATTCAGCCGCGCCAACGCGGCGTTGGTCGAAGCGGGTCTGCAGCCGATCGACTGGAGCCTGCACGACTAACGGACTCGCTCTATGTCGCGCGCACTCTGGTACAAACTCACGCGAGCCCTGGGTGTAGCGCAGCGAGGTCCGGCGGCAAATCGACGCCGGCGCTGCAGCACAGCATGTCGTGATCGGTTTCCGCGAAACCCGCCTTCGCCAACCACCCGGCCAACGGGTGAGCTTCGGGAACGCAGATGTCGACGGTGTTGCCCGCGTCGAAAGCGGTCAACAGGCGCTCGCACGTGCCCACTGCATCCTCGCCAACCAGTCGGTGCACGCGCAGGTGACCGCTGCCGGGAGTCGCCACCGAGTCGCTCGTGACCAACGCTCCCCGGGCGGCGAAGTACCGAACGAGGTCGATTCGACCGTGCTGCCATTCGGCTTCGACCAGCTCCTGGCTGCCGCCGATCGCCATGCCGGACAGGTACAGCAGCCGACCCTGTGGTTCCATGCCCGCCCGCCGATACATCGCCAAGGCGGCATCGCTCTTGGAACTGAACGTCATCGATCGTCGTTGTCCGTGCAGCAGTGCCTGCAGCAACCGACCACCCACGCCCGATCCGCGGGCAACGCGGGCCACGAACAAATCGGTGACCATGGCAATCTCGCCCACCGGCACGACTCCCCCGAATGCAACCACTTGCCCATCGATCTCCGAACACAGCAAGTGGCCGGCCTCGGCCACGAACGACAGGTATGCGGGATCGGAATCCGTGGAATCACCCTCGGCCGCAATTTCGGCGACGCGGGCATGATCATCGGGAGTCGCCCGTCGGATTGCCGACTTCACGACCCTGAGCTTGCCAGAGATGACGCTTTCTCGGACCGGCGAAATGGCAGGCTGTTGCACGTCATGCACCATTCGATCGTTCGCCGCTGCCTTCTTATCGGCGCGTTGCCGATCGCGTTGGTCGCGTGTTCCAGCAACACCTCGAACAGGGCGATTACGACGATTTCATTCGGTCGCACGACCACTGTCGCGGCCACGACCGACGCCACTCTCGACGCCACGACAACTTCAGGCGTCTCGACAACTTCCCCGAGCACCACCACTGTCGAGACGACCACGAGCACTTTGCCACCACTCGCCACCACCACGACGATTACGCTCGTAACCGCCGGTGCCGTCGTCAAGGTGGCCAACGCGACCGAGGTCGAGAACGCGGCGGCGAGAGTTACGGACGAATTGGCGGTCGCCGGATTCGCCGTCGCCGAACCCACCAACGGAGCAGGCAAGGACGAAGCACTGACGGTGAGCAAGATCTACGTGCTGGCGGGTAGCGAGGCGACCGCGGAATCGGTGAGCTACCTGATGGGCGACATCTCGATCTCGCGGATGCCGACGCCGGCGTGGATATTCGGAGGCACCGCGGCCCTCGGCGACACCACCGTGCTCGTGATGTTGGGGAGCGACCTCGCCGGTGTCCCACTGCTTTCGATGCGCTTCGAACCCGGCCGTCAGGGACCCGACTGATCGTCCCTATGACTGAAGCTGGTTGGAGCCGACACGACAGGGTTATTGCGCTACGCCGCCGGTCGAAATTCGCCAACACGCTCGTTGTCGCGCTCGAGAACTTCCGCACCAACCGCACCGGCCGCAACGCCGCCTTGGTTGCGCACTACGGCTTCCTTTCAGTGTTCCCACTCTTCCTGGTGTTCACGACGATTCTCGGCTATGTGCTGCAAGACCGGCCGCGCCTGCAGGAGAAGATCATCGACTCCGCCTTCAGCCGGATTCCGATCATCGGCCAACAGATAGCGAACGAGCCCGCCCAGTTGCAGGGCAGCCTGCTGCTGCTCGTGTTCGGGTTGCTAGCCGCACTTTGGGCAGCCATGCGCGCCTTCAACGTATTGCAGAGCGCTCTCGATGATGTCGCCCATGTTGCAGCCGACGAGCGACCGAACCACCTACGCACTCGGCTCCGATCGTTGCTGGCCATCGGGGTGATCGGCGGCACACAGATCATGGTGGCGGTCTTGACTTCGTTCGTCGGAATCAGTGGCGTGCGGGTGCTGCACAAGGTCTTGCTCAGCCTCGGCGCGGTCTGCTTCAACATTGCCGTCGTGGCGGCCTCGTATCGGTGGCTCTGCGCCCGCAAACTCACATGGAACCAGGTCGCGCCCGGCGCGGTCGTCGTCGGCATTGTGTTCGCCGGATTGCAGTTGGCGGGAACCGCTGTCGTCGGTCGGGCGATAGCGAATGCCTCGCCGGTCTACGGCACCTTCGCGTCGGTGATCGGCTTGATCACCTGGCTCGGCCTGCACTCGGTCATTGCGCTGCTCGGGGCCGAACTGAACCACGTGCTACCCGCGCGGCGCTACGACGGCTGAGCGGTCACGTTTCGACGCGACTCGCGATCCTCTCCAACGTCTTGGTCATCGACTGGATGGTCCTGCCGCGCAGCGGCCGCACAGACAACGGCACCTTCTCCTGACGAATGTCCCAACTCTCGCGCACGAGCGTGCCACCGTCTTGCGGCACAAGTTCGTAACGCCAGATGCGACCACCTACAAGCAGTCCGACCAACGCCATCGTTGGGCGGGTTTGCCATGCGATGCGCCTGTTCTCCTCGAACTCCACAACCGTGTTGGCCATCGAGTATCCGAATCCTGCGTGCATCGACATGCCGAACTTCGAGCCGAGCGCCAGACGCTGAGAACCATCGGCACTGCCGCGAACCGTTCCGGAGCCGTCGATCTCCTGATGTCGCGTCGGATCGGCGAGCAGATCGAAAATTCGCTCGGGCGGCGCCGCGATCTGCCTTTCGACGGTGGCGACGTCGTGGATCGGATCGGACGGTTGCGAGTCTTGATTCATGCCACCGACCGGCCTGCCTTGAGCCGCTGACGCGCACCAACCGACTCAGCCAAGGGCACCAAGCTGCTGGCCTTGCCCAGACCGCGAGCAGGCATGTTGCCGTACATCGCCTCGTACTCCCCGTCGCGCACCAAGAAGGTCTCGTGCCAAATACCGGAGCGGCCACTCTTTGCGACCCGCCGCCAGAACGCCCGCCACGGCTCGAGATGTGGATCTTGCGTGTCTTTCGAGAAAGCCTCCAAATGTTCGAACGACCGCCAGTACTGCACGTTGGCGAAACCCATCCGCTCGTATCCGAGCATCCCTTTCTCCGGGTGATCGGTTAGATACTTCAGCATGTAGTTCATGCTTCTGCGCCCCCCGAGGTCGTTCAACCCGCGCAGCAGACGCCACCGCGAATTGAGCCGGGCGCCGATGATGAACACGACAAAGTCGCCTTCGATGTCGGCCGTCCAGCGACCTTTGTTGACGATAACCATCGGGTCCTCCTCGTCGGCAGAGTTCACATGACGACTCCGCACTGTCTGCACAGCTTCGCAGAAATGCAGGGCCGTCTCCATACGTCACGTGTGACTCACGGCTTCGCGATAAAGACGCTCGCAATTCTGTCGATACTGTTGGCACATGCGTTGGGGTTCCCGCCACCTCGGTGCGCTGTGTCTCACCTTTGCGGTGGTGGCAGTCGGCGTACCGCCGACAACGTCGGTAAACACCGCGCGCGCCGACAACGCACCGTGGACACTTCCCACCGTTCCACCAAGTTGCTCGACCGCGCAGGCCAACAGTGGCGACGTGGCGGGTTGCGTCATCGTCGGTCAGTCGGGTGCGCCAGAGGACCGCGGTTGGCCGAATCCGCCCTTTCCTGAAACCACCGGCGGTGCGTTCCCGCCCGCAGGCTGGCGATGGAACGGTGCGAGCTACAACGGTTCGGCAGCACTCAACGGGTGGGAAAGTTTGTTCGTCGGCAACAGGTCGCAGATCGGCACAGTTCGGCCGGGGCAGTTCAACTCCTTTCCCGACGCGCTGCCTTTGTACGAGGGTTTCCTCGCCGAGATCCAGGCGATGGGATACCGCATCTACAACGGCACCGGTGCCTACTCGTTCCGGTGCACGGCCACCACCCGCAAGGACTGCCGAAACCTCACTCGGTCGTCGCTTTCCAGACACGCATACGGCCTCGCGTCGGACATCAACACGACCCAGAACCCGCTGAGAACGTACTTCGGAATCAACGGCGCGAGTGCGTGCCTGACCCCGATGCAGACCGACATGCCGCAGTGGGTAGTGCAGGTCGCCGAGAAGTGGGGCCTCTACTGGGGTGGCTACGGTTGGAGCGGAGGGTGTTCGTCGCCCGCGCAGGAGAAGCCGTCTGCCAACCGCGACCCGATGCACTTCGAGTTCAACGGTTCCGTCGCGCAGGCGCGTGCGATCCTCTGCCACAACCTCGGCTTCGCTCCCAACTTCGAAGTCGTCGATGCCAATGGCATCATCGCCCGCCGCTGTTTCGGCCCGGTGGTGCCAACTGCCGGTAACCGCATGGTCATTCACACCAATGCGCCGGCCGGGGCCACGGCCGCGCTCGTCAATCTCACCGGCACCAGCGCGAGCGGCAACGGTTACTTCGCGGCCGAGTCGTGCGGGCCAATTCCCGACGGCATTCGCCCGTCGTCGAACGGGAACATCCGCGCAGGGCGCGACATTGCCGCCACCGCGGTGGTTCCACTCGACACCCAGGGACGTTTCTGCCTCTACCAGTCCGTCGAGATGCACTCGATCGTCGACGTACAGGGGTTCTTCGCCCCGGCGAGTTCAGCGCCGACCGGAACGCTTTACACACCTGTCACCCCCGTGCGAACGTTAGATACGCGCCAGCGAGAATTCTGTTCTGTCGACGGCACCTGTCGCGCGGTCGGCCCGATCCCAGCAGGCAGCGAGATCCGCAACGTGAGCACCGCGCCCGTAAACGCAGCGGCGACGGTGGCGAATCTCACCATCGTGCAGCCGACCACGCCGGGATACCTGACGGCCGACGACTGCACCGCGCTCGTTCCGGGCGATCCACCGCACAGCAACATCAACTTTGCTCCCGGCGACATCGTGGCCAACCTGACTCTTTCGCCATCGGCGATCACCGTCGATGGATCGGAGTTCTGTACCTACTCACAGGTGTCGATGAACGAGTTGATCGACGTGCAGGGCTACTTCGCGCCCTGGGCTGAGGGTGGCCTCGGTTACAACTCGCTGGTTCCAACGCGCTTGGTCGACACCCGCCAATGCTGGACCGATGCGGTCACATTGGTTGAGCGATGCGCACAGTTGAACGCTGGCGGCGAGATAATTCACATGAAGGCCCCCGTCGGTGCCGAGGCTGTGCTCATCAACCTCACCACCGACGGCGCCACGTTCAACGGTGCCTACGTCAGTGCCGGTCCGTGTTCGGTGATCACGGCAGGAATTCCCGAGTTCTCGAACGTCAATGCGGTGATCGGCACTGCCGTCGCCAACGCAGCGATCGTGCCCGTCGACGGTGATGGAACGTTCTGTGCGTACATCTCGCATCCGACGCACCTGATCGTCGATCTGATGGGCACGTTCAGCACCGCCGGGGAGCTGCGCTTCCTGGCCGTCACCCCGCAACGGGTGCACGACTCACGCTCGCCTGGGTGAGTTCTGCCGAAGACCAGCCGACCATGATCCGGTAATCACCGTCGGGCACCACCCAACGTTGTGCCGAGACATCCCACCGACTGAAGGCGCGTTCGTCGAGGACGACTTCCGCGATCGCTTCCCTACCGGCCGGAGCGTGCACCTTGGCGAAGCCCTGCAGCGTTCGCAAAGGTCGGCCCGGCTCCCTGCTCACCGGCTCGACGTAACATTGCACGACTGTGCTGCCTGCGCGTCGGCCGACGTTGCGCACAGGCACCTGCACCACAACGCCGCTCCCGATTTCGCCCGTCACGGTCGCTTCACCCATCGTCCACTCGGTGTATCCCAGGCCGTACCCGAACGCGAACTCGGGGGCGATGCAGTGTGCGTCGTACCACCGGTGCCCGATCAGCAAGCCCTCCCGGTACTCGGCCTTACCGTCGCGACCGGGGTGGTGCGCGAATGCGGGGGTGTCCTCCAATCGGCGAGGGATGGTGATCGGTAATCGTCCACTCGGCTCGGCGACGCCGAACAACATGTCGGCCAGCGCTTCACCGAATTCCTCGCCGGGAAACCACACCTGCATCACGGCTGCAACCTCGTCCAACCACGGCATCGCCACCGGCGAACCGGCATTGATCACGACGATCGTGCGCCGATTGACGGCGGCGACTCGACTGATGAGTTCGTCCTGCTCACCTGGGAGCGCCAACGTCGCGCGGTCCTCGCCTTCGGTTTCCCAATCGGCGTTGGTGCCGACGACGACGACTGCAACATCGGCAGTTCCGGCAGCGCTGACCGCCCGCTCGATCGCATTGTCGATGGCGGGTGCTTGGGCGCTGACGAGTAGTCCTCGAAGCTGGGCTCGATCGGCGAAGGCAATTTCGACTTGTACCTGGCGGGGCACGCCCGCCTGGCACGGCACGACTGCCACCATCTCCTCACTTCCGAGCCCGAAGAACGACCCGCCGGTCTGCGGCACGGCCAAGTCGAGGACCACCGCGCCGTCGATGCACAACGATGCCGTACCGACGGCCGTGAGCCCGACAGCCCAATCACCGCTCACATCGGGGGTGAAGCTGCCGGTGATGCTGACACCGAAGGCCGACTGATCGATGTTCGGCGCCGGCCGTTCCATCCACACGAACTGCAGTTGGTCGGTCGTTGCCGCCGTCGTCTCGCCGTTCGCTCCTCGGTACAGCACCGCAAAGTCACCACGCATCGGCGGCAATCGCTTGTCGATACGGCAACCCGCTTCATGCACGACCGTGGCGTCACGTCCTTGCAATGCCGCCAACGGATGCGACGACCGGTTGGGCCGCACCCGGGCACTTCCACCACCTTGCACCTGGCCACGTGCGGCGTTGGGACCGAGCAACGCGATCTTCAGACCGGGCGCCAACGGCAGCGCGCCGCCCTCGTTACGAAGAAGCACCGTGCCCGCAACGGCGGCGCGGCGAATGACCGCGCGAGTCGCTGGCGAGTCGTCGGTCGCTTCCGTGCGGTCGCCGTGCCCCGCGCCGGTCCAACCGATCAGTTCCAACAAGCGCCGCACCGACTCGTCTATGCGCGCCTCAGTCGTTTCACCGGCAAGCACCGCAGCAAGTAGCGCTTCGCCGCGGTGGCGAGGTGGGCCGGGCATCTCCAGGTCGAGACCGGCCTCCAGCGAAGCCGCCGCTGAGTGTGTGCCATACCAATCGCTGATCACGACGCCATCGAATCCCCATTCGTCACGTAGCACGCCGCGCAGCAATTGCTTGTGCTCGCTTGCGTAGGTGCCGTTGATGCGGTTGTAGGAACTCATCACCGAGCGCACGTTCGCGCCGCCCCGTCCGACCGTTTGCACCGCGGCCTCGAACGGAACGAGGTAGAGCTCGCGCAGTGTCACCTCGTCGAGCTCTGACGAGATCGTCTGACGCTCGAACTCGGTGTCGTTGGCGACGAAGTGCTTGATGCAACAGGCGACGTGATGGCGCTGAACTCCGCGCACATAGCCCACCGCGATCCGCGACGTCAGCACCGGGTCTTCACTGATGCATTCGAAGTTGCGTCCGCCGATCGGTGTGCGGTGCAGGTTCACGGTGGGGGCCAACAGCACGTCAACGCCTTTCGAGCGAGCCTCGCGGGCCAACGCCTCACCGACCTCCTCGATCAGCGCCGGGTCGAACGTTGCGCCCAGTGCGGTGCCACAGGGAAACGACGCCGAGGCCGGGCCCACCCAGGAAGTGCCGCGCACGCCGGCCGGTCCGTCGCTGGACCGCATCACCGGCACGCCCGGAAGTTCCTCGGTGTGCCAGAGGTCGTGACCGGCGAGCAGCGCAACCTTGTTCTCCAAGGTGAGCGAACTGACTTTCGCCGGTACATCCATGGTCATGCGAGCGGCGTTGCTGATACAGCGTTGATCGTTGCCAGCCGGAAACCAAGTTCGGCGCCGCCACCCTCGGCGTTGCGGGCGAAGACGGAACCGCCATGAGCTTCCGCCACCGACTTGACGATTGCCAAGCCGAGCCCCGAGCCGGGCATTCCTCTCATCTGCACAGACCGATAGAAGCGGTCGAACAGATGCGGTAGGTCGGCATCGATAAGGCCGGGTCCGTGATCGCGCACGGTCACCGTCGCATCCGACACCGTTACCTCAATCGCACCCGCGGGGGCGAACTTGCACGCATTGTCGATCAGGTTCTGCACTGCTCGCTCCAACGCCGCCGGGCGGCCATTAACCAACGACGCGTCGGCGTGCACGGAAACATCGCGGTTGAAACGGCGGCGGGCGCGTTCGGCGGCACGATCGGCGACGTCGACGAGACGCATGGGTTGTGACGGTTCGTCGTCGCGCGCTTCGGTGGCCAACTCGACAAGCTCATTTACAAGGTCGGACAGTTCGCGTGATTCGCTGTCGAGGTCGGCCAGTAGTTGCTCGCGTGCTTCCGGTTGCAACTGGTCGAGACCGCGGCGCAGCACCGCGACGTTGGTGCGCAGACTCGTCAACGGGGTGCGCAACTCGTGGCTGGCGTCTTGCACCAGCTGATGCTGCTCGCGTTTGCTGCGCTGCAACGATTGCAGCATGCCCGCGAACGCGCGGCCCAACCTCCCCGTCTCGTCGGCTCCATCGACGGGCACATCGACATCCAAGCGACCAGAACTGGTCACAGCACCGGCCGCGATCGTCAGGCGGGTTAGGCGGCGCGTGACCTGACGAGCGATCAGCCAACCGACCAACGCGGAAGCGATGGCAACCAGGACGACGGCCCACAGCGTGCCACGCAGAATCGTCTCGAGCGATTGATCGACCTCCCTGAGCGAACGAGCAAGCATCAACGCGCCCCCGACCTGACCTGTGCCCTGACCTGTGTTGACGGTGAGCACACGAAATTGTTCGCCGTCGATCTCCACGTCGTGGCGTTGTTGTGCGTCGGGATCGATGGAACTCGCAACTTGCAGATCGGCATCAGTTACCGCAAACGCGCCGGAGTCGGGCGCCTCGATGACTGTGCCGTCGGACGCAATTCTTTGAACCAGGATCTGCTCGAAGGCGCCGGGTCGCGTGGGGCGGCCGGGAAGCGGCACTCCGTTCAGCTGTCGCCCTCCGAGGCGGCGAGCGGCATCATCGAGCGAACGATCGACGGTTCGTTCGAGTTCCTGCCGAGTCGTCGTATAGGAGGCGACACCGATCGCCAGCGTTGCCACGACAGCCAACACGATCAGCGAAACCATCAACTTCAGCCGCAGGCTCACCCGACACGCACCGTGTAGCCGACCCCGCGGACTGTGTGGATCAGCTTGCCGTCTGCGCCGTTCTCGAGCTTGCGCCGCAAATACGAGATGTACACGGCGAGGTTCTTCGAGTCGGGACCGAAGTCGTATCCCCAGATGCGGTCGTAGATGGTGCTGTGCTCCAACACGATGCCGGTGTTGCGCACCAACAACTCGAGCAGGTCGAACTCGGTCTTGGACAGTTCAACCTCGCGTTCGCCGCGCCATGCACGCCGCGCCGTTGGGTCAAGACGTAGATCGGCAACCTGCAGCGCGTCGGTACCTCCGGCTTCGTCGGCGCGGGTCCTTCGCAACAAGGCGCGTAGGCGGGCCAGCAATTCGTCAAGCTCGAATGGTTTCGCCAGATAGTCATCGGCACCGGCGTCGAGTCCGGCGACCCTGTCGGATGTTTCGGTGCGTGCAGTAAGCATCAACACGGGTATCCGATTGCGCTCGGCACGCAACACGCGGCACACGGTGAGTCCATCGACGTTGGGCATCATCACGTCGAGCACGGCCACATCTGGTTTCTGTTGTTCGATAGCAGTGAGTGCCAACGCTCCGTCGGCCGCTTGCACGACGTCGTAACCATCCAGAGTCAGCGCTCGCGTCAGGGCCTCGCGAATCGCCCGATCATCGTCGGCGAGCAGAATCCGTGCGCTCATCGTTCAATCTCCGTTCGCGACCATCGCCCACACGCGTGCGATCGGTCGAGGTGTGGGGGGAACCCACCTCGACCGATCGTACGACGCTTGCTGTCCTTCAGGACCGCTTCGACTTGGTACCTGTTCAGGAACCGTCGTCGACCGGTGCGCCCTCGCCGCCCTGACCGGGGCCGCCCTGGCCGGGACCACGGTGGCGGGGTCCACCCTGGCCGGGCATCGGCGGCTTGGTGTTGTTCACGAACTCGGCGGTGCGAGTCTCGGCCTCGGCATAGCGAGCGTCGGCCTCTTCCTGGGTCAGGTCGCCACTGGCAACCTTCTCGTCGATGTGGGTCTTGATATCGGCGAGCAGTGCGGCAACCAGTTCATCGGCCGAGGAACCGTTGGCCTCGGCCAACTGTGCCAAGGTCTGACCGTTCGAGATGGCTTCTTTGACCTCGTCCTCGGTCAGGCCGAGAGTCTCGGCCACCACGGCGAGGCCTTTACCACCGGGACGGCCGTGCGGACCACCCTGGGGACCGGCCGCCTGCAGCGCCTCGATGACAGCGTCGGCCTGAGCCTGCGTGATCGTGTTGTCGTCGATCAGTGGCTGCAGAACTTCCTGCAGTCGCTGCGTCGGGTCAGGGCGATCGGCGTCGGTGCCGTCACCATCGCCCGGCGGGGCGACGACGGCGGCGGCCTTGTTGGAGGCACCGGCAGAGCCGGACATCTCCAGAATCAGTCCGGCACCGGCGCCGGCAACCAAGCCGGCGGTGAGACCGACTGCGGTGAGCTTCTTGTTCATGGTGGATTCCTTTCACTTGGGGGGTGAGCACATGTTGCGCCCCGCAGGTAAGACGACCACGATTCGAAAGTTAGAGCTCGGTGAGAACCTCAGTCGGTGGCGACCGGTTGTGCAGCTGTGTCGAAGGCCGCGACCAGTTTCAACAACGTGTTCTCCACCACTTCCGGTAATGCCGGGTGGATCCAGACTTGGCCGACGGCCATCGCGTCGGCTGTTGTGCCCAAATGCATTCCCTGCACGAGCAACTGCACGAGCATCGATGCCTGGTAGCCGACGATGTGCGCACCGGTGACCTGCCGTGTTCGGGGGTCGCCGATCAGTTTGCAGAAGCCGGTTGTGTCCTCCATCGCCCACCCGTAGGCGGTGTCACCGTACGAGTGGCAGGCAGTCACGTAGGGCCCACCGCGCTCGCGCGCCTCGCGTTCGGTGAAGCCGATCGAACCGATCTGCGGGTTGCTGAACACCGCGTGCGGCGCGGGACGTTGATCGAACCGACGCAGGTCGTCTGGATGTAACAGGTTGTGAGTGACGACACGCGCCTCTCCGTTGGCCATGTGCTTCAACTGATGACGCCCGTTGATGTCGCCGAGCGCCCACACCCGCGGCGCGCTGGTGCGGCCGAATTCGTCGACGACCACCGCACCATCGGCGTCGATCTCCACTCCACCGGCCGCGACGTGCAACTGAGCACTGTTCGGGACTCGCCCGGCGGCAACCAGCAAGACGTCACCTTCGATCTTGCGGGAAATCTTTCCTTGACCCGAGTCGCTCTCCACGTCGACCCCGACACCGTTCGCGGTTGAGTAGACATTCTTGACCGTCGACCCGAGCACCAGGTCGAACCGATGGGCGGCGACCTGCGTGAATCGATGGGAGATGTCCTCGTCTTCCGTGCGCAGCAGTTGAAGACTGCGATTGATGATCGTGACCTTCGAGCCCAGCGCCTGAAACACATGACCAAGTTCGGTTGCGATGAAGCCACCACCGAGAATGATGAGGCGCTCTGGGAGTTGCTCGATGCGCATGATGGTGTCGCTCGTGTGGAACGCCACGTCGTGGATCCCCGGCAGATCCGGAACGAAGGAGTGGGCACCCGCCGCGATCACCACCTGATCGCCACGGATTCGCTGGCCGCCCACCTCCAACTCCCGATCACCTACGAAGTGCGCCGTCGATTCGTACACGTCGACGTTGCTCAGGCCGAGGCGGTACTGGCGACCGGCCTCGGCGATCGCATCGATGCGCCCGAAGACTCGCTCCACGATCTGGGGCCAGTCGGCACCATTGAACTGCGTGCGTAGTCCGAGCCGGTCGCCGTGCTTGGCGTGTTCGGCGAGATCGGCGGGATAGATCAACATCTTCGAGGGAATGCAGCCGCGGTTCATGCAGGTGCCGCCGAAGCGACCGTGCTCGACCATCGCAATCCGCCAGTCATCCATCTCGGGCACGATGATCGAGTTCCCCGAGCCGGCCCCGATCACGATCAGGTCGTATTCCTTGCATGCAGCAGTCGAATTCACCCGACAAGTCTGCCGGGCACAGCCCCGTTCTGTGTCAGCCCCGTTCTGTGTCAGCTCACAGAGCGACACAACGTCTGTGAGCTGACACAGAGCTCCCTCGGGGGCGCGGGGTGGTCGAACGGTGTTGCGATACGGGGCCGCGACCGATTTACTCGGCGCGATGACCACGACACCCGCCGTCAGGCGGATGCGAAAGGTCGACTCCTTAGGGAGTTCTCGAAGCCGAGTCCAGAGCGGCTTCCCACTCATTCAATTACACGAGTTGCTGGTCTCGATCGGCGAACCCGTCTACATCTTCGGCCGAACGGCGGCTGCACTTCATCGCTTCGACGGCTTTCAACTCAGACCTCCGTTTCACGTCGTCGTGCCGCGCGGTCGCTTCGTCAATCGCCTCGGCAACGTGGTGCACACCTCCGAACAGCTGTCGGCAATCGACTGCGAAGAGGTCGATGGTCTCCCGGTCATGTCGCCGACGCGAACACTGATCGACCTCGCCGTCGATACCCGACCAGATCGACTCACCGCTGCCCTCGACGGCGCAATCCGCGACCGACTGGTTGCCGAGCGTTTCCTTCACGAGCGAATCACCGACCTGCGCAGCAAGGGTCGGTATGGCATCCCGAAGTTGCTGGCAGCGGTCGAAGGAAGTGAGGTGACGCGGGGTGGACACAGTTGGCTCGAGCGCGAGTATTTGCGCCTCATTGCGACCACGGCGCTTCCGTCACCTACGCCGCAACAGATTCGATCCCGTCGCGGCGACAAGCTGATCCGGGTCGACTTCCACTTCCCAGGCACCCCGGTAGTGGTCGAAGTACTCGGCTATCGATGGCATCGCACCACCGCGCAAATGGCGATCGATGCTGAACGAATGAATCAATTGGTGCTGTCGGGTCACATTCCGCTGCAGTTCACCTACACGCAGGTGGTGAGCGAGCCAGAAATGGTCCTTCGCGACACCGACCGCGCACTCGCACAGTTCCTCGCACCGGCGTCTGTGTCAGCTCACAGAGCGACACAACGTCTGTGAGCTGACACAGAGCGGGGATACCCTCGGGCGCGTGAGCGACATCATCGAGATCGCCGACGGTGAGACACTGTGGCGATTCGATCGCGCCTTTCTCGAGTCGAACTGGACATGCCTGTGGGGGCGCGGGTGCAAGGGCATTCTGGATCATCCCGCGGAGGAACTCGGGCAGGGTTGCTGCTCGGTTGGTGCCGAGATGGCCGACGCGGAGGAGGCAATGACGATCTCGGCACTCGCTTCCACGATCCCCGTGCGGCTGTGGCAGCACCACACACTGCGCGACGCCGACGATGTGTTCGCCGACGACACGCGTAGCAACACCAAGATCGTCGATGGTGCCTGCATCTTCTTGAATCGTCCAGGCTTCGCCGGCGGCGCCGGGTGCGCGTTGCACCTCGCGGCCGAAGCGGTGGGCGAGTCGCCCGCCGACTGGAAGCCATCGGTTTGTTGGCAACTCCCGATCAGGGTCGATTGGCAGATGCACGACGACGGAATCGAGCATGCCACCGTGCGCCGTTGGTCACGTGCCGACTGGGGAGAGGAAGGCAAGACGATGGCCTGGTGCTGCACGGAAGCCGACGATGCCTACGTCGGTGAGCGACCGGTGATCGATTCGCTCGCCACCGAACTGACGGGCATCGCCGGCGAAGCGGTTTACGTGCAGTTGCGCGAGCGGATCACACCGGAGCAGCCGGGAAGATGACCGTTGCCTCGGCGAGGCGCAGGCAGGCACGTCGTTCGCGGCGAATTGGCCACCAGTCGTAGAGCAAGATCTCCAACGGCTTCCACATCGAGACCCAGCCGAGTACCGCCAGGCCATCGTGAACCACCTCGATCACGGGGTTCGCGCTGCCACCGATCGCTCGCGAGGCGGCGTTGAACCCGGCGATGGCGACAATGCCGATCAACAGACTGAGCCGCCCTTCTCGAAGCAGCTTGCGCAACTGGCGAGCCGACTGCCATTCGCGATACTCGAAGTGGTTGTGCAGCCCGTTGACGATCGCACGCTCGCGGCCTGCGAGCCTGCCGTCGGCGACGTAGATCTCGACGGTGATCGGTTCGTTCTTCTCCAAGTCTTCTGCCCACTCCTCGATCCAGTCCGCAACCTCCTGGTTCAATGAGCGCTCATCGAGAGGGGTCGGGTCCATCGGGTTGAAGATGTGTTCGACCGTGGCGACTCGCACCTGTATCGGGCTTTCGTTCAGTTCATCGCGCGTGCGCGGCCAATTGCGTTGTTCCATCAGCCATACACTCGCACGCCGTAGACAACCGTGATCACCGCACCGATGGCGACCACGACCAACCGGAAACGTTCCGGATCGAGGCGGCCCACCAATCGCCCGCCGGCGACTCCGCCCAGCCAACTACCTACGCCCATCACCGCCGCGACCGTCCACCACACCCTGCCTGAGAAGACGAAAAAGACGGCGGCGACAAGGTTGATGGTCAACGAGAGCGCCTGCTTGAGCGCATTCGCACGCGTCAGCGGCTCGTGAACCCCGAGTCCAAGCACCGCCAGCAACATCACGCCGATGCCGGCGCCGAAGAACCCCCCATACACGGCGACACCTACAACAACGGGTGCCAACCAGACGGCGTCGGGTCGTGCTGCGCTGGCGGCATGCCGGCCGAGCCACAGCCGTAACCGCGGCTGCAATGCCAGCAGCAGCGTCGCCGCCCCCAGCAGCACCGGTATCGCGGTGCGCAATCCCTCGTCGCTCGTCACCCGTAGTAGCGCGGCACCTGCCAACCCGCCGATCGCGCCCGCCATCAGCAACGTCGGCAAGCGGTGACGCTGCCCTTGAAGTTCGCGCCGCTGCGCGTACGTGCCGCCGAAGTAGCCCGGGCAGAGCGCCACCGCGTTGGTCATGTTCGCCGCCACCGGCGGAACGCCGAGGGCCACAAGCGTTGGAAACGTGACCAATGTGCCGCCGCCGACCAACGCGTTGATCATGCCTCCCGCCAGCGCGGCCGACAGTGCCGCGACGTATTCCCACCCGTGCACAACATCAGCCGTTCTTGGGAAGTTGCGCCCAGGTCTTGACGCGATCGTCGTTCGGTTCCTTGGGTAGGCCGAGCGCGCGTTCGCCAAGGATGTTGCGCTGCACCTGATCGGTGCCTCCGTAGATCGGCGGGCCCTGCGCGAAGAGGGCCATCTCGGTGACGTATGCAAGTGTCGGCTGACCGGTTGCCTCGTCGAGAGTCTTGCGATCGGCCGCGCCGTAGGCGTGCAATGTGCCACCTGCGCCGGCAAGTCGCAGGCCGAGATCGCGGCTCTGGCGCATGATCTCGCTCATCGAGAGCTTGGCGATGTTCGGTGCGCCTGCGATTTCGCGACCCGCGGCCCGCTCCGCCTTCACGCGCAGGGCGAGCATGCGCCCGACTTCGTGCAGCGTGTGCAGTCTCATCAGGTCCTGCCGCACGGTCGGGTCGGTGACCGCTCCGGTATCGGTAGCCATCTGCACGAACAATTTCTGCGCACCGGCAGCCATCGCGCCGCCGCCACCACTACCACCGGAGGGCCCAACCGGTCGCGCGAAGTCGCCCGCGCGCTTGGGAAGATCGCCCACCACTGAACCGGGACTCGCAACCGAGACCGCGGTGTGCCCACCCGCGCCGAGGCCGGCGCGCTCGAACATCAGCGTCGTGTTGGCGACCGCCCAACCATTGCCGTTGCCGCCGATGATCGCGTGGTCGGCGACGCGTGCATCGGTGAGAAAGACCTCGCTGAACAGCGCGCGCCCCGTCATCTCGCGCAGTGGTCGCACCTCGACCCCCCGCTGGGGCACACCGGCGCGGCGCATCTCGAACGCGAACCAGGTGATGCCCTTGTGTTTGGGAACGTCGGGGTCTGTGCGCGCGATGAGCATCCCCATGTCGGCTATCTGGCCGGCACTGGTCCACACCTTCTGGCCGTTCACTACCCACTCGTCGCCGTCTTTGGTGGCCTTGCACCCGAGTCCGGCCAGGTCGCTGCCGGCACCAGGTTCGCTGAACAACTGACACCACGCGTGTTGCCCCGTGACGATCGGCAGCACGTACTGCTCGATCTGTTGCGGCGTTCCGTGCGCCGCGATCGTGGGAGCCGCCAACATCATGCCGAGACCACCCGGTGGTGCGACCGCACCGCGCTCGACGATGCGATGACCGACGGCGATCGCCTCGCTACGCGAGATCCCCTTTCCATAGGCCGCGGTCGGCAGCGTCGGCGCCGCCCAACCGGCCGCACCAAGCCGTTCCCACCACTGCGCGATCGAGAGTTCCGCATCCCAGTTGGCGTCGAGCCAAGCATCCAGTTCCTCGAGGATTTCGCTCATGGTGTACAGCTTTCCCCGCGGCGACCGGCGCCGACGACTCGAACTCGTCTACCCACCTGCGGCCGATAACGTCAAACGCAGTGGCAACGGCAGGCAAGGGACTCGGCAAAGCGATCGCACGGGCCAAGCAATTGGCCGAGCCGGCGCTGATGAGGGTCCGCGCCACCGAATTCGCTCGCCGACTGAAGGCAGAGTACGAGGCAGGAAAGGCCGGCGATCCGGAGCCGCCAGCAGATGGCGAAACGGAAACCGAGGCCGAGCAGGTAGCGAACGCAATGCGCGCCGTCGACTGGGCCAAGGTGCGCGCGGCCACTGGCGAGCGCAAGGCCGAGGCCGCCGCAGCAATGCGCTCGATGGCCGCCGAGGTCGACTGGTCGAAGGTGCAGCCCGTCGCCGCGAAAGTGTCGAGTGCCTTGATTGCAGCCGTCGCCTCCGGCCAACTCGGCGTCGGTGGGCGGCTGGGCGGCACCGTGGCGCGGGCGATCATCAACGACCGCAACCTGGCCCACCAGGTCAGCACGGAACTCGTGAAGCACGACCAGCCGCTGCCGCCAGACTTCCGCAATGTGATCGACGTCACCGGCACCGAACGCTGAGCAGCCGAGCTACCAGCCGGCGAAGCCCTTCGGAATCACGACGATTCCTTGTTCAGTGATCTTGAACCTGTTCTTGTCGGCCGCATGGTCGATGCCGACTTGCGCACCGGGCGGCACCTGCACGTTCTTGTCGATGATGCAACGGTTGACACTTGCCCCGGCACCGATGCGCACACCGGGAAAGAGAATGCTGTCGATGACACGAGCATCGGAATGGACGCGCACACCAGGCGAGGCGATCGAGCGTTCGAGGTGTCCGCCCGACACGATCGAGCCGGCACAGAGCAGACTGCCGTCGACGAAAGATGGATCGCCATCTTCGGCACACGAGACTTTTGCCGGCGGCAACGGCGCATGATTGGTGAACACCGGCCACTGCGCGTTGTAGAGGTCGAACACCGGCAACGGTGAGAGCAGGTCCATGTTGGCATCGAAGTACGAGTCGATGGTGCCGACATCGCGCCAGTAGCCCTTCTCACGTTCGCTTTGACCGGGGATGACATTGGTGGAGAAGTCGTAAACGTGCGCGACACCCTGCGCGGTGAGCGCGGGAATGATGTGGGCACCGATGTCGGTGTAGGCGTCGTCCTCGCCGACGGGTGTGACGATGTCGATGAGCGTGTCGGTGTTGAACACGTAGTTGCCCATGCTTGCAAGGCAGCGGGTGCTGTCGCCCGGCATCGTCGGCGGGCTTGGCGACTTCTCGTGAAACGACTTGATCTTGCCGTTGTCGTCGGCATTGATCACCCCGAATGACTTGGCCTCTTCCAACCCGACGGGAATTCCCGCGACCGTGACACCCGCTCCAGCGGCCAAATGATGTTCGACCATCTGGCTGACGTCCATGCGGTAGATGTGGTCGGCACCGAACACGCACACGACATCTGGATCTTCGTCGCCGATCAGGTTGAGGTTCTGGTAGATCGCATCGGCCGAGCCGGCAAACCAATGCGGTCCACGTCGCATCTGCGCAGGAACCGGCGTGACATAGTTGCCCAGCAAGCTGCTGAATCGCCAAGTCGCGCTGATGTGGCGGTCGAGGCTGTGACTCTTGTACTGCGTGAGCACCACGATCTTGAGGTAACGCGAATTGGCAAAGTTCGACAGCGCAAAGTCGATGATGCGATAGCTACCCCCGAAGGGCACCGCCGGCTTGGCACGGTCGTCGGTGAGCGGCAGCATGCGTTTGCCCTCGCCGCCCGCAAGCACGATGACGAGCACCTTCGGATCGGACATGATCGGAATGTACTCCCCTCTCGGTCCACTCTCACGTCGATGCGTTACCGTCGCTTCGTGAACGTCTTGTCCGTCACGTCGGAGTGCTTCCCGTTGGTGAAGACCGGCGGCCTCGCCGATGTCACCGGCGCACTCCCACTGGCGTTGCAGGCGCTTGGAGTCGATTGTCGAGTGCTCTTACCGGCCTATCCCGGTGTCGGCGAGCAACTTGTCGCGAGTCGCGCGACGACCACGATCAGCGACTTGTTCGGTGGCGCGGCCACCCTGGTGGAGGGCACGACCACCACAGGCTTGACTGTGATCTTGGTCGCGGCGCCGCACCTCTTTGAGCGCGCCGGTGGCGGCCCTTACGTGGGTCCCGACGGGCACGACTGGCCCGACAATCACCTCCGCTTCGCCGCGCTGTCGTGGGTTGCGGCAGCGATCGCCACCGGACGGCTGCCCGTTGGAGCTGATGGCAGTTGGCGGCCCGACGTAGTTCACCTCCACGATTGGCAAGCCGCGCTCACCGCCGCCTATCTCAACTTCGATCACACCGCGGGTGCGCCGCCAACTCTGTTGACCATCCACAACCTCGCCTTCCAGGGTCTGTTCCCGCAGGGCTTGCTGTCCAGTTTGCGATTACCTGCAGCAGCGCTCGCCGTCGGAGGCATCGGCCACTGGGAAAGTCTAAGTTTTCTGAAGGCTGGCGGGCGGTGGTGTGATGCGGTCAGCACTGTCAGCCCGACCTACGCGCGCGAAATCCTTACCACCGAACACGGCATGGGATTCGACGGTGTGTTGAACGAGCGCCGCGGCGGCCTGCTCGGCATCGTCAACGGCATCGACCTCGAAACATGGAACCCGGCAACCGATTCGCACATCGCGGCGCGCTATGCGGTTTCGAATGTCGCCGCCGGCAAGGCGGCCAACAAGGCGGCACTGCGCGCCGAAGTCGGTTTGCAGCCGGATTCGGCGGCACCGCTGTTCTGTGTGATCAGCAGACTCACGGAGCAGAAGGGCCTCGACCTGCTGCTGGCCACACTCCCGCGGCTGCTGGCCGCCGGAGCGCAGTTGCTGGTGCTCGGCACTGGCGACGGCAAGTTGGAGGATGGCTTCCGCCGCGCCGCTACCGATCACCCAGGTCGCGTTGCCGCGGTAATCGGCTACGACGAAGATCTGTCACACCGCGTCCAGGCTGGAGCGGACGCGATCATCGTGCCCTCGCGATTCGAGCCGTGCGGACTCACGCAGCTGTGCGGGCTGCGTTACGGAACGTTGCCACTGGTGGCCAAAGTCGGAGGTCTCGCCGACACGGTCGTCGACAGCACCACCAGGAGTCTCCGCGCCAAGACGGCGACCGGGTTCCAGTTCACACCCGTCGACGCCGAGCACCTCGCGGTCGCCCTCGGCCGGGCATGCGATCTCTTCGCCAGTCCGGCGCGCTGGCAGCGCGTGATACGCACGGCGATGACGACCGACGTCGGTTGGAGCACCCCCGCCGCCGAATACCTGGCCCTCTACGAACGCCTCCTATCCCGCTAGCGTTTTGGGCATGCTTGACACCGAAATCCGCGATCTAGCCCGCGGCAGGAACTTCGCCGCACTCACCGTGATACCCAAGTCCGGTCACCCGATGACCCATGTCATGTGGGTCGACGCCGACGACGACCACGTACTGATCAACACCGAGCTCGGCCGGGCGAAGGCGACGGCGATGGACAACGACACCCGCGTCACCGTCACGGTCATCGACGCGGCCAATCCCTACCACTACGCCGAGGTGCGCGGACGCGTGGTTTCCACCACCGTCGGCAAACAAGCCGCCGAGCACATCGACGCGCTGTCGACGAAATACACGGGGTCGAAATACGGTTTCGGTCCCACCGACAAGCGCATCATCTACCGCATCGAGCCGCTACACCAGCGAACGATGTGACGCCGGCAGTGTTACCACGAAGCGGGCACCGCCTAGTGGCGACGTCTCGACGCTGATCGACCCTCCGTGGCGCACGACGATGTCATGCGCGATCGCCAGTCCCAAGCCGGTTCCGCCGACGCCGGTAGTGCGCGCCTCGTCGAGGCGGGTGAACCGCTCGAACACCCGAAAGCGATCTGCTTCCGCGATCCCCGCACCATCGTCGTCGACCGTCAGCCGCACAAAGCCGCTGTCAGTGACACAGCCCAAACCGACCACAGAGCGCGCATGCCGCACAGCGTTGTCGAGCAGGTTGCGAACCAGACGCCGAAGCTGAACGGCGTCACCGACGACGTTCGCCTCGGCGAGACTGGAAACGGCCAGCCCGGAACTATCGATGCGGACACGATCGTTCGGATGGTTCGCCACCTCTCGTCCGATCAGTGGACCGAGCGCGACGACCTGATCGAGCACCGTTTCGGTGCCATCGGCACCCGCGAGGTGGAGCAGATCGTCGACTAGTCGTTGGAGGTGATCGACCTCCTCGAGAACACTGCGGGCGGTGGCGTCCGTATCGGCGGTGTCCGGATGGTCGAGATCGACCTCCAACTCGGTTCGCACACGGGTGAGCGGGCTGCGCAACTCGTGCGAGGCGTCAGCGACGAATCGTTGCTGACGCTCGACCGACTTCTGCACGCGAGCGAGCATGTCGTTCATCGTGTTCGCCAAGCGCGCGATCTCGTCACCGGTCGGTGGCACCGGCACGCGACGATCAAGATTGCTGCCCGACATCTCGGCTACCTGCAAGCGAATCGCCTCGACCGGGCGCAACGTGCGACCGACCAGCCACCAGATCAGAATCCCAAGTAGCAACGTGACCGTGGGTATCCCGTAAGCGAGTCCGGTGCGCAGTGCGGCCGACGCCTCCTCGACATCGTCGATCGGAGTGCCCGTGTGGATCACAACATCGCCGACCCGCCGTGACAGCAGTCGGTAACGGCTCTCGTCGATCGGGAGCAGGAGCGTGCGCCGCTGCAGTTCCCCATCGGGAGGCGCGAACGCGCGCTGCCCGACGAGATTGGCGGTGCTGGCAACCACCACCGAGTCGGCGTAGACGACCTGTGCGATCGCATCAGAGGAACCCTGCTGTTCAAGCACCCTTGGAAATCTGCCGGCGAGCACAGCCTCCGCGAGGTTGGCACTGTGTGAATCAAGGATCTCATCGAGATTGCCGGTGAGCAGCCGCTCCTGCACATTCGACAGCACGAGTCCGGCAGACAACATGACGACTGCGACCGCGAGCGTGGCGAGAGCCGTGATGCGCAGCCTGATTCCGCGGCGAGGACTCACGACTGCTCGAATCTGTAACCGGCGCCCCGCACAGTCGTGATCGGGTTTGTTCCATCGCGTTGCTCGAGCTTCCGACGCAACCGCAGGATGTAGACCTCGACGATGTTCGGGTCGCCGTCGAACTCGTCGCTCCACACACCGGCCAGGATCTCATTCTTCGATAGCACCTGGCCGGCCCGACGCACCAGGAACTCCAGTACGTCGAACTCGCGCGCGGTGAGCGCCAACTCGTCGTCGCCCAAGCACGCTCGGTGCGAGCCGCGGTCGAGTTGTAAGGCACCGACACCGACCGGTGCCGGGTCACGACCGCCCGCACGTCGAAGCAACGCATGAATCCGCGCCACGAGCACGGCGAAGGAGAACGGCTTGCCGAGGTAATCGTCGGCGCCAGTGTCGAGCGCCTCCGCCTCGTCGAGATCGCCGTTCTTGGCCGTGAGCATGAGAATCGGCGTCCAGTTGCCGGCCTCACGAAGGTCGCCGCAAATCCGGTAGCCGTTGCGGCCAGGCAACATGATGTCGAGAACGATCAGGTCGTACGAGTTCTCGGTCGCGCGCCAGAACCCGTCGTCACCGTCGAATGAAACCTCGACGCTGAAGCCCTCGGCTTCCAGACCGCGCTTGAGCGCGGTTGCGACCTTCTTGTCGTCCTCGACCACCAGCAGTTTCATCGCAACTCCTTCACGCCCTGGCAGTGTCGCGGGCCACCGCTGAATGGTTGCTGAATGACATTCAGCGTACGGTCAACGACGTTCAGCTCAGCGTCAGCGGCAATGGCTCATCATCGCGCCATGACACAACCACGAGATTCACAGCCCACCCGTTCCCGCCTGTTCTGCGGCGTCGCCGCCGCGGCACTGTTAATCGCCGCGTGCGGCGATTCGGCTGACCAAGCGGGCGACTCGAGCGTTTCACCCGTGATCGACGTCGGCGACGTTGCCGACTATCACCCGGCTCTCGATCCGGCGCACGTCGCCGACATCATCGACAACCCGTACCTACCCCTTACGGTCGGGTCGCAATGGGAATACGAGGGAACCGCCGACGAGGGTGTCGAGACGATCACCGTCGTCGTCACCGGTGAGCGCAGGGAGGTAATGGGTATTTCGGCCTTCGTCATCCGCGACACAGTCAAGGTCGACGGGCAGGTAACCGAGGACACCTACGATTGGTTCATCCAGGACGACGAGGGCAATGTCTGGTACCTCGGCGAGGACACCAAGGAATACGAGAACGGTGTCGTGGTGAGCACTGCCGGTTCGTGGGAAGCCGGAGTCGCCGGTGCACTTCCGGGTATCGCCATGCCGGCAAACCCTGCTGTCGGCGACGCCTATCGCCAGGAGTACTTCGCCGGCGAGGCGGAGGACATGTTCGAGATCGTCGGCACGAATCGGGCACTCACAGTGCGAGCGGGCACCTTCGACAACGCGATCACCACCAAGGACTGGACTCCACTCAGCCCGAACATCATCGAGGAGAAGTGGTACGCGGCCGGCGTCGGTGTCGTCTTCGAAACCCATATCGCCGGGGCAAAAGGCACCATCGAGTTGGTGTCATTCACCGCTGGCGTCCCGGGAAGTTGATGCGGCCCGGTAGCCTGGAGGAGTGACTGCTACCGCATCGACTCCTGCACCGAAGGCTGCCGCCAAAGCGAAGGCTTCGGCGGCCGACAAGCCCGCCACCCGCCGGGTGACAAGTGCCCGGGCAGCCGGCAAACGGGGAGCGAAGCCGGTGGCGGTGCTCCCCGAGAATCACACCCCCAGCGAGGCAGTCGCGTTCGATATTCGCATGGAGCGCATCGATCTCAGCCCATCGGTGCACCGCATTCTCAGCGCCGGCATGCAAGAGCCTGGAACATTCCACGCGATCACGCTGTTCCGCAACTCGCTGACCTCGCCCGGCGACCCGAACCGCGATCCCTCGGTGGCCATCGCCGCCGGACGCACCGTCGACGCCCGCTCGTAATCGCAGGACGGTCGCAACCAGCGATCGTCGCCGATGCGGTGGTTCAAGGAGCGGTCAGCTCAACCGGCGTGCCGCTCAGGTAGCTGTCGATCGAGTCGGCAACACGCTTGCCGTCGGCCATCGCCAAGATGACGGTGGCCGACCCGCGCACGATATCGCCACCGGCGAACACGCCGGGCAGGTTGGTCATGCCGCGCTCGTCGGCGGCGAGGTACCCACGATTGGTGAGCGCCAGATCGGGCGACGATGAGGTGAGCAACGGGTTCGCCCTGGTCCCCACGGCGACGACGACGGCATCGCATGGAATCACCCGCTCGCTTCCAGCGATCGGACGCGGCGCGCGACGGCCCGATTCGTCGGGTTCACCGAGTTCGGTGGCAATCACCCGTAACCCGGTGACCCAGCGGTCGGCGTCGCCTTCGATCGCCACCGGATTGACCTGGAACTCGAACGTCACGCCCTCTTGTTCGGCGTGATGCACCTCTTCGACGCGTGCCGGCATTTCCGGGCGACTTCTTCGGTAGACGATCATCGCCTGCCGCGCACCCAATCGGCGAGCGGTGCGCACGGCGTCGATCGCCACATTGCCGCCGCCGATCACCACTACTCGTTCGCCGCGCAGCACCGGTGTGTCGGCTTCGGGGAACGCGTAGGCACGCATCAGGTTGACGCGCGTCAGATATTCGTTGGCGGTATACACGCCCTTGAATCCCTCCCCGGGAATGTCGAGGAACATCGGCAGACCGGCACCGACGGAAATGAACAGTGCGTCGAAGCTCTTGCGCAACTCGTCGAGTGTGTACGTACGACCGATCACGACGTTGCACTCGATGTGCACACCGAGAGCCTGCAGACGATCGACCTCGTTGTCGACGATTTCGTTGGGCAGACGGAACTCGGGAATGCCATACGACAGCACCCCACCGGGAAGGTGGAGCGCTTCGTAGATCGTGACGTCGTGGCCACGGCGTGCCAACTCGCCGGCGGCGGTGAGGCCACCCGGTCCGGCGCCGATGATCGCCACGCGGCGGCCGGATGGTTCGCTGGTGACGACGTCGTCGTGGGGGTGGCCACGTGCCCAGTCGGCGACGAAGCGCTCGAGGTGACCGATCGCGACCGGTGCCCCCTTGCGGCCGCGCACACACACGGCCTCACACTGATGCTCTTGCGGGCAGACCCTGCCCGTGACGGCGGGAAGTGCGTTGTCGCCGAACAGAGCGCGCGCCGCTGCGGCCAGATCGCCGGCTTCGATGCTGGCGACGAACGACGGGATGTCGACCGACACCGGGCAACCTTCGACGCAAACCGGTCGCGCGCAGGCAAGGCAGCGCTGCGCCTCCAGCAGCGCCAACTGCTCGGTGAAGCCGAGGTTGACCTCGTTGAAGGTTCCGGACCGCTCGCCGGCGTCGCGCGCGGGCATCTCCTGTCGCCCGATGGCCATGCGCTGGCGCTTGGTGAGCGGCTCAGTAGTCATCCGGCTCCGTGCCGCCCAGTAACGGGCTGCCCAGCACTGCGACACACGTGGTCGACCGCGATGCGTTCGGCGGCGCCATAGGTGGTCAGTCGGTCGGCGAGCTCGTCGAAGTCGACGCTGTGCGCATCGAACTCAGGGCCGTCGACACAGGCGAACCGCATCGCCCCGGCCACCGTCACCCGGCAACCACCACACATGCCGGTGCCATCGACCATGATCGGGTTAAGCGAGACGATCGTGCGAATGTCCCTCGGGCTGGTCACCGCCGAGGCGGCGCGCATCATCGGCACCGGCCCGGCCGCGTACACCACATCAACCGTCTGGGCGGCGATGAGATCAGCGAGCGCGTCGGTGACGAAGCCGGCGCGCCCGGCGCTGCCGTCGTCGGTGCACACGATCAGGTCACCGAACGACCGGAACTCGTCCTCGAACAAGATGCTCGCACTCGACCTTGCTCCGACAACCGTGATCAGCTCGACGCCGATCTCCGACAGTCGGCGAGCGATCGGGTACATGACTGCGGCACCGACCCCGCCGGCTAAACACACGGCTGTGCCCTTGGTTATCAGATCGGTAGGTTGACCGAGCGGGCCGGCAACATCGTCGATGTAACTGCCAGCGGCAACCGCCACCAGGTCGGCGGTGCTCTTGCCGACCGCTTGTATGACCAGTTCGATGGTGCCCGCCGCGGCGTCACTGCCGACGATAGTGAGCGGGATGCGCTCGGCCCCAGGGCCGAGGCGCACAATGACGAATTGGCCTGGCTGACGGACCACCGCGATTCGTGGGGCCGACACGACCAGGCGATGGACCGTGGGCGACAGTGAGGTATTGGAAATCACTTCGTGGCCCACGGAGGAAATCGTATGACCGTCGTCGGCGGTTGTCCCGGGACTTCCGACCCTTATCCGGGGGTAGGTTGTCCGACAAGATAGGGGTCATGAACGACGAAGTTGACGACCAAATGGACGTGATCGACCTGCTCGAGCGCGACCACCGAATGATCAATCAACTCGCCGCGCAACTGGAGGCGGCCGACGACCCCGCCGAGATTCGCTCCCTGTTTCTCCAGATCGGCCAGGAGTTGGCCGCGCACGAGGCGGTCGAGCAGCAGGTGTTGTTCCCCGCTTTCCGCCTCGCCTTGGCGACGACCGGCGACGACACTCTCGATCGCCGCATGGGCGAACACGAGGAAGTGAACGAACTGCTCGCCGAGATGCGCATCCTTGCCCCCGATGGCTTCGGCTTCACCAAACGCGCCAGCGCACTGATGCTCGAGGTCAACAGCCACTTCCAACTCGAGGAAGACACGGTCTTCGCTCGCATGCGTGCAGCGATGTCCACAGCCCAGTTGGCCGAGTTGACCACTCGCGCCGCCGCCGCCAAACGACACGCGCCGGCGTTCCCCGACGACCACCCGCATATCGCCGGTGACGGCGGACTCGCCGGCTAGATCGCACCTACGCCAGTCAGCCCCCGAGCACGGTTCTTGTGTACTCGACGACTGCAGCGATCTCGTCGGCACTGAGTTTGGCGGCGAACGAGGGCATGCTGCGCCGCCCCTCGCTCACGACGGCGATCTGAGCGGCCGGATCGGGGAACCTGGCAACCACTTTGCCGGCAAGGCGAGGCCCGATGCCGCCAGAACCGTCGCCGCCATGGCAGCCCGCGCACCGTGCACCGAAGATCTCACCGCCGTCGATACCGCCGGCAGCGGCGACAACTTCGGCCGGTGCCGCCGCCGGTGCCGTCGGACTGTTGAGGAACAGCATTCCGACGAACACCACAACCGCCATCGAGACACCGAGCTCGAACCAGTTACTGAATCTGCGCAGCATCGCCTCAGACCTCGATTCCGAATTGACGGAAGAACCACAACGAACTCGTCAGCCACAACGCAATCAGCAGTGTGAACAGCAACCCGCCGATTATCGGTAGCGCCCAACCGGGCATCTTCTTCGATCTGACGACGATGACCTTGGTCGCAAAGGCGCCGTAGAACGCGCACCCGAACAGCGAGTGCCAGAACCGTCGGCTGCCGTACGTCGTGTGACTCGGGTCGAAGCCGAGCGACCATAGACAGTGGTACGCAACCGGCAGCGACAGCAACAGCGCCAACGAGCCGCTGATGCGGTGCATCGGCCCGACCCAATCCGGCGCGGTGCCAAGGGGAAGCTTCCCGTACATCCACAGTGCCCCGAAGAGTTGCAGCAGAACCAACACGAGGATGGCCGTCGTCGACCACGCTTTCAGGTGCAGCGTCGTGGAGAAGAAAAGCTTGATCGTGGTCTCAGATGCCGGGTCGTGCAATCGCCCGTAGACCCCCGCGAGCACGGCGACCATTGCCCCGGCCGTTGCCGCGCCGACAAACAGCAACTTCGGGTTGCGCTCGTCGGCAACCTGCATCGAAATATCCACTGATTACCCCCCGGTCTCAGAACTACCGAATTATCACACAGCAGTGGAGGCTGATCGCGCAGCGAGCGTTACTCCGAACGCAAGTCGGGTCCGGGCGACCGTTTGGTGGCAGGCCAGCCGAGCGAGACCGCCGCGAAATTGGCGATCGCGACCGTCGCTACCACACTCAACCCGATCGCTGACCACGGAACCACCGATACCGGCAGCACCTTGAGGTCGTTGGCGTAATCCAACCACGCCCAGCGACCGATGAGAACCCCGACAGGTATCGCCATTGTCAACGCAACAACGACAGTCGCGGTCGCCTGCGCCGCTACCGAACGACGGACCCCGCTTGTCGACATTCCAAGCGCGCGCATCACTGCCACTTCGAAGCGGCGCGCGCGCACCGACGCGAACAGCAGGTAGCTCGAAAGCATTAGGAACAAGGTGGCAACGGTGGACGCCAACGCGATCGGAACCCGATCGTTTCGTTCCACGTTCAGTTTGACAAGCAAGGACAACACTTGTTCCGGAGTCGGGGCGACGACCTCCGCCACTCCGTCGACCGCAAGCACGGCCTCGGTCGTGGCCTGCGCGTCGCCGGAGAATCGCAAGTAAACAGCGCTGGGCAGCTCATCGATAGATTGCACGTTTGCAATCGCACTTTCCGCTGTCAATCTCATTTCGGATGGAAGGTCGTCGGGCAACCAGGCGCGGGCCACCGCTAGCTCCTCGGCGGAAGGTTCGACGAGGTCGGCAAAACCCTCGAGGGTGAAGGACGCCTGTGGAATCTCCTGACTCCTCTCCAGGGGCAACACGGCGATGCCGGTGATCTCGAAAACCGAAACGACCAGTTCTTCGTCGTAATCCGCGAAGACCAGACCCTCAATGCCGAACTCATCGACCTGCTGCTGTATCTCGTCATCGAGCTGCGCCACCAGCAGCTTGCGCCCGAACGAAATCGTTTCACCAACCGTAAGTCCGGTCTCGTCGGCGAGGACAGGATCAATCGCCACCTCGTCGGGGCCGGCGGGAGCGCGCCCGCTCAGCATCGTGGGTGTAATCGCCTGCGGACCTGTCCCGAACGTCGACGGCCAAACGAACGAGGTTTCCGTGTCGGGCACGGCGAGGAACGACGGAGGATACGCCGTGCCCGCAGTGACTTGCTCGACACCCTCTGTTTCGAGAAGTCGCTCGATGACTTCGGGCACCTGCGCTGGATCGCCTTGGCCGAACTGAAAATAGATCTGTGCGTCCCAGTTCCAACCGACTACCCGCGGGGTCCGTTCGAGGTGACGCAATCCAGCCAGGTACGTCACGCTTGCCACGCCGGTGGTCGCGACCAGCACCAATGAAACCAGACTCGGCCACGGGCTTGCCCGACGCGGTCCCACCGGTGCTCCGACTGCGGCCAAGACACCGGTCCGGCTGGCGGGTCGCAACCGAATCCACCCCGCCGCGCCGCCACCTCGCAGCGACACGTGCGCCGTGTTCGGGCGGTCATTGCTTGCGATCCTCCACGCGGTGAGCGCTCCGATGACGACGACCACGACGACCAACACTCCGACACCAACGCCGCTGACCAATCCGTCGAACCATAACTCACGGTCAGGGGTGATCGCGGCGGCCAACCCGCGCGGCATCATCGCTGCAGCAGGAACAGCAACGACTGCCGCCAACAGGGCTCCGATCGTTGCCAACGAAACGGCGTGTAGCACGGCCTCTTGCGCGATCAGCGGCGGCTGCGCGCCGACTGCGGTTAACGATGCTGGCTTGGGTCCGGTTTCACGGATGTTGCGCCCGATAATTGGGGCGAGTACGAGGACGCCGCCGAAGGCGCCGATTGCAGCGAGCAGCCAGAGCAGTCGTGCATCCGTTGCAAGTGCTTCGTTGATCAACTTCGCGCGCTCGCGTAAGTCGATGGTGATGGAGAAACTCGCGAGACCCTCTGAAACGGCCGCAGGTGAAGCCTCTGAGTCGAGCCACACGAACGGCTGGCCATGGCCATTGGGCTCAGAACCGGCGGCAACCAGCGCCTGGAAGACGACCGGGTCGACGTGCGCAGGCTCAAACTCAAGCGTGGCTCCGGGAGGTTCTACGTCGATTGGGCCGACCGACAGACCACTAACGACCAGGTCGATGGGAACAGCGAGCTCAGTGATCTCAGCGTCCCCGTTACACCACCCTGCGAGGCGGACTTGCCGGCCGATACCGAGACCAGCGCCTTCTGCAGTTGCACGGGACAACACCACGCCACCGCTGCCAGCCGTCGGCAACTCGCCCTCGAGACGAATGGGCAGCGACTGCGCGGAGGCACCGCCAGCCACGGCTGCGACCATGACCGTCGACCCGTCAAAGTCGCCACAGCCCGCCTCATTTTCGGGTGTACCCAACAACGGCGCCCCGTCCGCGTTGACGAAGTAAGGAAGCACGAATTCAATGACCCTCACCTTTTCGACGACGCCAGTGGCTAGCAGACTCGCGATCAGCACGTCGTCGCTGGTAGCCCCGCTCTGGCTGCCCGTCTCGCCAGTCGGGCTCACGCACCCAGTGCCGTTGGCGGGTGCTTCACACCCCGCGAGGACTGCAAGGTCGGGCGCGTCGATCTCGTCGAGAAGTGTGCGATACGCGCTATCGACGCGGCGCGCCGCGGCCGCCGATGCCAGCACGAAGCCGCCTATGGAACCGACCAGGAGGCATACGGCCAGCGGCGGTCCCCATCCCCGCCGCCAACGAACGCGGAGCAACAACCACAGCAGTGCCATCGTCGCATCATGACAGCGATTGTCCGCTGAGGCAGTGGTGCAGACTTGCGCACACGAGGTGTACTAGCACCCCGCACACCGTCGACTCAGTCGTCGTCGACCGAGTCTTCGTCCGATATTTCTTCGGTGGACCGCAGCAGACGAAGGCGTCCTTCGATCGCTTGCACTCCGCTGAGCGTGACGAGTGTCAGCGCGGTGCCGGCGCCGGCCAACAGCGGCGCACCAGCGCCAGCGGCCATGCCGATGCCGGCCACCAGCACCACCGTCGCTGCGCTCGTCAAACCGTAAGGCCCGCGCGCCCGCTTCATCGTGTAGATCATGCCGCCGCCGATGAACCCGATTCCGGTGACGACCGCGTGCATCATGCGGGTGGGGTCGCCGGTTCCGGCCCGCACGCGGGCGAGTTCACCCAAGCCGACAGCCAGCGCCGAAGAGGCGGCCACCAGCATGTGTGTACGAATGCCTGCGCTCTTGCCGGCATTGCCGCGTTCGAAGCCGATGCACCCGCCGAGCAGTGCGGCAAGGCTCACACGCGCCACCAGCCACGCCTGGTCGGCAAGCGTGAAAGTCGAGAACGTCACTCGCCAGGCTCACACACGGCGTTGGCCCCGTTGACACCGATCCCGATGCGGTCACCGAGCGTCAACGAGTCGGCACCGCCTTGGCCGACATCGACGCTCACCAAACGGTCGAGTACATCGAGTCGAACGCCGACGAGGGTGCTGGCACCCTGGAACGTCACCGACGTGACCGTGCCGGACAGACCGTCGGCGGCCAGCGACAGGTCTTCCGGGCGAACCAGCAACGTGATCGACGATCCCTTGGCGATGCCTTTCGCCGCCGGCACGGCAACCTGCCTGTCCATCAATGTCACCTCCGCCGCGCCGTTGACCACGGCCGGCAACTCGTTCATCGTGCCGACGAAGCGTGCCACGAACGCTGTCGCCGGCTTGCGGTACACCTCGGTGGGAGTGCCCAGTTGCTCGATGCGACCCTGCGACATCACGCAAATGCGATCGCTGATGGCCAATGCCTCTTCCTGATCGTGCGTCACGAACAGCGTGGTGATGCCGACCTCGGTCTGGATGCGGCGGATCTCATCGCGCAGCGTTGTGCGCACCTTTGCGTCGAGCGCGCTGAGCGGCTCGTCGAGCAGCAGCACGCGCGGTTGCACTGCCAACGCGCGGGCGAGCGCGACACGCTGTTGTTGCCCGCCCGACAACTGGTGCGCGTAGCGATCACCGAGCGAATCCAATTGCACCAACTTCAGAATCTCGGCAACCCTTTGATCTCGTTCAACCTTGGCCACACGGCGCGTGCGCAATCCGTATTCGACGTTGCCCGCGACGGTGAGATTGGGAAACAGGCTGTAGCTCTGGAACACCATCCCCATGTTGCGTTTGTGGGGTGGCATCTTGCTGATGTCGGCACCTTCGACAAGGACCGCTCCGGTGTCGGCGCGTTCGAACCCGGCAGCGATGCGCAAGGCGGTGGTCTTGCCACAGCCGCTTGGTCCGAGCAGCGTGACCAGCTCGCCCTGCTGCAGATTTAGGTCGAAGCCGTGCAGCGCGACGTTGGAACCGAACGTCTTGCGGACACCTGCGAATGTAAGTGCAGTCATTTGAAGACAAGTCCTGTCGTTAGAACCGGGTCACGGTCATCGCCTTACGGCTCTTCGTACGGGTGAGCAAGGTCATCATTCCGAGCAGCGCGGTGGTGGCCACCAAGGTCAGCAACGCCAAGCCGATACCGCCTTGGGGGTCGCGGCCGAAGTATTCGAAGCTGAAGGTGGCGAACGTGTTCTTCGCCAGGGTCGAGGCGATGGTGAACTCGCCGAGCACCACCGTTGCGGTGAGGAATGCCGAAGAGAGCAGGCTGGATGCCATGTTGGGCAGCAGTGCTTTGCGCAGCGTGGTCGCCCAAGTGCCACCAAGGCTGCGCGAGGCATCGACCAGCGTGCGCACGTCGATCGCCTTGATGCCGGCGTCGATTGCTCGATAGGTGAACGGCATCGCCATCACCACGTAGAACGGCGCCAACGCGAAGTCGCTGTTGAGGAACCAGCGGGCGTTCGGTCGGAAGAACGCAGCCACACCGGCGACGAGGGCGATCGGCGGAACGATGTACGGCAAGACGGTGAGAAACTCGACCAACGCGCGGGCCTTGGGCAGCTTCAAGTGCACAAACAGCGCCGTCGGTACCAGCAGCGCCATTGTTATCAGCACCGTCACCAACGCCAACTTCAGGCTCAACGAAAGCGTCGGCCAGAAGAAGTCCTCCTTGAATGCTCGCCGGATACCTTCGAACGACCACTTCTTGAACCACGTGTGGCGATCGAGCAGGATCGTCGGCACCTTGTGGAACGCGGCCCGAGCCGTGGAGAGAATCGGCGCGATGAAGAACACCGCTGCTGCAAGCAACACCAGTGTCGGCCCGATGCGGCCGAGGTACGCCTTTACGCGGCCGCTGATTGCTGCCACCTTTCCGCTCGCTTGCGCAGCACTAGGTAGCCGCCCATTGAGACAGCCATGAACAAGATCATCCACGTCGCCAATGCAAAGGGCATCGGCGAACGACCGGTGACATCACCTTGCAGGAAGAAGCTGATCTTTATCGGCACCAGATTCGATTGCGTATTGAGTGCGTAGGCGGTGGCGAACGCGCTGTAGGCGTTGGCGAACAGCAGCAGGAAACCACCGAGCATCGATGGCGCCAGCACCGGTAGACCGACGCGCCGCCAGTAGGTGAAGGTGGTTCCGCCCAGGTTGGCCGAAGCCTCGCGCCACGACGACTTCAAACCGTCGATGGCTGGCAAGGTGACGAGCACCATCAGCGGGATCTGGAAGTACATGTAGACGAGCACGACACCGGAGAAATCGTTGATGCTGAACCACGACTTGTACGGGTCCCAACCGTTGTCGGTGAGGATCTTGGTGCCAAGCCCCTGGCGGCCGAGCAACGTCAGGAACAGGAAAGCCAGAATGATTCCGCCCATGTTGGCGGCAACGCCGCTGAAGGCGGAGACGAGCGACCGCAGCCACTTCGGCCGCTTGGCCGTCGCCGCCGCGTAAGCGAGGGCGGTGCCGAACACGACACCGAGGAGAGCGGTGATCAGCGAGATCTTGAGTGAGTTCCAGAACGCGGCGCTCTCCTGCGAGATCGCGTCAGTGAAACCACGGGTGGTATACGAATTGTCATTCGCCACGAATGCCTTGCGGATTACGCCCAGCGTCGGCAGCAGCAAGAAGATGGCCAGGAAAGCGAAGAACGGCAACAATCCGAGCCAGGCCCAGCCGCGCCGCTTGCGCGGCGCGACCGGACCATTGGCGCCATGGGAACTCTCGATTTCTATGAGAGCTCCCATGGCAATCGGATCTCCAAACGAGTTGGACAATGCTTCAACCTCAGATGTCGGCAACCATCGGGCCCCAGTTGGCCAGCAGGGCGTCGTTGGCAGCGGTGCTCTGCTCCGGCGTGAGGAACACCACGCTGGCGAGCAGGTCGGCCGGTGGCAGGTTCGCCTTGTCGGCTTCGCTGATCAGGCCAAGCTCATCGATTACGCCGTAGCGAGGCGGCATGCCGCCACCCTTCAGGAATTGCAGCGCAGCCTCGTTCGAGATGATGTGCTCGATCCACAGCTTGGCGCAAGCCTGGTGCGGTGAATCCTTGACAACTCCCTGTGCGTACGGGGCACCGTAGGCGGAGTCGGTCGGGAAGTTGATCTCGACCGTGAAGCCAGCATCCTCGACGGCCTTTTGCAGACCGGGGTAGTTGTAGCTCCAGTCGAGCGCAATCGGGGTCTCACCCGAAATCACCGTGGCCTGTGTGACCTCGGTGGGGATGAGGTTGCCGGATTCCTTCAGCGCGGCGAAGAACTCGATGCCGGGCATGATGTCGTCGGCCGAACCGCCGTTGGCGATCGAGGCGGCCATGACAGCAGCCAATGCCGAACCCGACTCACGCGGGTCGCCGTTCAGAGCAACCTGACCCTCGTACTCGGGCTTGGCCAAGTCGGCGAAGCTCTTCGGCGGGTTGGGCACGATGGTGGTGTTGGTGCCGATCGACATGATGCCGTAGTACGACGACACCCAGTTGCCATCGGGGTCCTTCATGTTGTCGGGCACTTCGTCGAGCAGCGTCGGCGAGTAGGGCTGCCACAGGCCGGTGTCGGCGGCAATGATCGCCTTCGCCGGGCTGACGTCGAGGGCATCAGGCATGTCGTCCTGGCCGGCGAGGTTGATGACAGCGTCGAGCTCTTCCTGCGAAGAACCGTTGGGGTTCTGCACCGGATGCTCGACACCCGGGTACTTCTCGCCGAACGACTCGAGCACGCCCTTGTAGTTGGCCCACTCGTCCGGAAGGGCGATCAGGTTCACCTGGGCGCCGTTGTCGAGGCACTCCTGGTAGAGCGCCGCCAGCGGGTCTTCTTCAGCGGCTGCCGTTGTTTCGACCGCGGCGTCGGTGGTGACCGGCGCATCGGTCGCCGGAGCGGCCGTTGATTCGGTCTTTTCGTCGTCGCCGCAGGCCACGAGCAACAACGCTCCGACCACGACGGCACTTGCGAGCCGACGGCTCGACGTGAAACGCATTCTCATATGTCTCTCCCCTTGTAGGTGGTACGCGTGATCCGCAAACTACACATGCCCGCGTGATCTACGCGAGTGGGAGAAACCGTACATCATGCGAACAATCGTCGCGAACTGGGGTCGCGCAGCCAGGCGCAGCTCAGGCAGCGGTCATTCGCCGCGTGCGTCGGCCGAGCAGGAATGTGCCGGAGCACAGAATCAGGCCACCGGCGATAGTTGCGGGCAACAACCCACGCGGGCCGTCGGAACCGGAGGGCGCGGCGACCGCCGCTGGTTCCTCGTGCGCGGCCGGAGCCGGGGCATCGCCGAGCGATTCGAGCACATCCACGGTCGCCACCATGTTCGGGTGAAGGGTGCAGTAGTACTCGTAGTGTCCGGGCGTTTCGAAGGTCTGCGCATAAACGGCGCCGGATTCCAGCAGATCAGAAGTCCAGTTGTCGGCGCGAGCGGTGACCGTGTGCGGCGCCAGCCCGACGTTGCTCCATTGCACGGTTGCGCCCTTTACCACCGTCAGTTCCGACGGTTCATACGCGAGGTCGACGATCTTCACCGACGCTGAGAGGCCGTCGTCGGCGACACCCGACTGTGCTGTGGCCGGGTCGGCCACCACCGTTACCAATCCCTTCATGCGGCCGGTGAGTCCATCGTGGTAGGGGAAACTGCCGGCGTCATCGAACGTGCGCTGGTAGGTCTGGCCGTGGGTGACGATCTCGCTGACGAAGCTGCCATCGTCGGCTTCAATGATGTGCGGGCTGGTGCTGCTGACCATCCACGTGACAGTGCCACCTTGGGCCACACGCACTTCGGCGGGCGAGAACGTCTCTGCCAGCACCTCCACATCGACAGCCATCGGTGCGGCGGCGCCAGGTTCCACCTCCGCCGCGGGCGGCGGTACCGCGCCATCGGAACCGCTGACGAAGACCGTTCCGACCATGTTGGGGTGGATCGTGCAATAGAACGCGAACGTGCCCGGGTTCGCGAAGGTCACGTGTTCCGTCTTGCCCGAGCGCACGATGTCGGTGTCGAACGATCCGTCGCGCGCAGTGGCGGTGTGCGGCGCGACGCCGTTGTTGACGAAGCCAACCGACGCACCGACCGGCACAGTCAACTCCGTCGGCTGGAAGGCGAAGTCGATCATCTGCACGTCGCCGGCGGCGACGGCAACCGTAGGTCGACTCACCGGTGGTGGCGGTGCCTCCCCATTGGCACCGGTAACGAGAACCGTGCCGGTCATGCTCGGGTGAATGGTGCAGAAGTAGCTGAAGGTGCCGGCGTTGCGGAATGTTCGACGCGACGTCGCTCCCCGACTGAGCAGGCCGGTGTCGAACGAACCGTCCTTGGCGGTGGCGCTGTGTCGCGCGGCGCCGGTGTTCACGAACGTCAGCGAGTCGCCGGCGGTGATTGTGATCGAGCGTGGAGAGAACGAGAAGTCGGCAATGCGCACGTCGCCCGACGCCGTCACCGGTGGTGGCTCCGTTGTCGGCGGAGCAGCAGGTGGCGGTTCACCGGCGGCCCCACGCACCGAGATGGTGCCCTTCATCTCCGGATGGATGTCGCAGAAGTAGCTGTAGGTGCCAGGCGTCGAGAACGCCTGCTGGTAGGTCGCTCCGGCGCGCACGTCGGGACTGTGGAACGAGCCGTCGTCGGCAGCGACGGTGTGCCGCGCCTGGCCGGTGTTCACCCAGGTCAC
Source organism: Actinomycetota bacterium (assembly GCA_016213665.1). GTDB lineage: Bacteria > Actinomycetota > Acidimicrobiia > Acidimicrobiales > Ilumatobacteraceae > UBA668. Next base: position 54,138 of record JACQZX010000069.1, read on the forward strand.
CGTCGTGCCGGCGTCAACCGTGATCGCCGCGGGCTCGAAGCCGAAGTCGACCATTCGCACTCCGTTCGACCCGACCGGTGGGGTTGTACTCCCGCCGCCGCCTGCCGGGGTGGTGGTCGCAGGCACCGTCGTCGCCGGGGGCGGCGGCGGTGGTGGTGGGGGCGGCGGGAGCGTGCCTCCCGGGGGTGGGCTGGTAACGACGACCACACCGACCATGCTGGGGTGGAGATCGCAGAAGTATGAGAAGCGGCCTGGCACATCGAAGACGCGCCGGTAAGACGACCCGGGCGAAAAGCGACCGCTGTCGAACGCACCGGCGTTGGCGGTGACGGTGTGTGATTCGCTGTCGTTGTTCGTCCAGACAACGGTCGTACCGGTTGCAACGCTGATCGACGACGGGCTGAACGCGCGGTTGGCGATGCGCACCGTGGCCGGACCACTCGGTGGCGGTGCCGTCGGTGGCACGGTCGGTGCCGCGGTCGGGGGAGCACCGCCGGGAGGCAACGTGGTTGCACCGGGGGTGACCGTGGTGGCGGTAGTGGCGGTGGTTGTGGCGGTGGTTGTGGCGGGTGCGGTGGTCGCCGGGTCCGAGGGCGCCACCACGACGATCGAGCCGTTGTACGCGTCGAGGTCTTTGTTCTCCTCGTCGCGATAGGTGTAGCTGCCAGTGCGAGTGAACGAGAACGAATACGAACCACCCGGGTCGATGCCGCCGGAGTCGAACTCGGCCGGTCCCGAGCGCGAGCGAATGCGGTGTTTGCCGCTGTCGGCGAGATCCCACGTGACGGTCGTGCCGGTGGTAACGGTGAGCACCTTCGGGCTGAGCCCGCCATCGACGACCACCACCACGCCCGCGCCGTCGGCCTCGCGGCCACCGCTGAGAATTACCGAGGCCGCCACCAACGCCAGGGCCGTGACAACCATTGGCAATCGTCGGTACCACTTGATGCCACAATGGTTGTGTACGCAATCACTTCGCATACAGATAATTATGCGGGGCGTAGGCGCCAGCGAGCAGGGCCAAAGGTCCCGCCGACACCCGGCGATCAGTCGGATCGTTCGATCCCGAGACCGGCGTCCCTGGCCTGAATGATGGCCTGGACCCTGTCTGCGACGACAAGCTTGCCGAAGATGTTGGAGGCATGGTTGCGCACGGTCTTGACCGTTATGCCCAGGGCCTGTGCGATCAGGCTGTTGTTGCGACCGGCGGCCATCAACTCGAGGACATCCCGCTCACGTTGGGTGAGCCCCGGAAACGACTGCTCAGCGCTCGTCGGCCGCGGGCTCGATGGCGGAGCGGCGACCGTGAGGTATTCCTGCACCCGCCGGGCGATCACGGGTCCAAGAATCGCCTCGCCGGCGGCTACGGCTTCGATCGCGCGCACGATCTCATCGCGGGGGGCGCCTTTCACCAGGTAGCCGCGGGCGCCAGCGCGCATGGCGAGGAACACTGACTCGTCGTCATCGAACATGGTGAGAACCAATACCCCGACGTGGGGGCTCCCCTGGAGCAGTTGTCGGGTGGCCTCGATGCCGTCGAGTCGCGGCATCTGCAAGTCCATGACGACGACATCGGGTTGCAATTCCTCGGCAAGCCGAACTGCATGCTCACCGTCGACGGCATCGGCGACGATCTTGATGCTTTCGACACTCGCCAGAGCTGCATGAAAACCGGCGCGGAAGCCGGGGTGGTCGTCGGCCAGCAGCAACTCGATCGGCTCGTTCATGGTGAACTCAGCGGCAGTCGAGCGCGCAATCGGGTGCCGGTCGGTTGACGCGCCTCGAGTGACCAGCGACCGTTCAGCTCGCGCACCCTCTCTCTCATCGAGGGTATGCCGACCCCGGGGGCGTGGCCGTTGATGCCGACACCATCGTCTTCGACGGTGAGCTCGATCCCGTCGTCGAGTCGCAGCCGAAGTGTGCAACGGCTTGCGTGGGCGTGACGCTCTACGTTGGTCAGTGCCTCCATCGCGATGCGAAAAACCGCGACCTCCACCGCGGCTGGCAGCTCCGGTAACTCGTCTGGGGCGTCGACGGTCACCACCACGTCGCCCGGATGTCGCGCGATCGAGTTGACGTGCTCGCGGAGCGCTCCGAGTAGGCCGAGGTCGTCGAGCGCCGGCGGACGCAGCTCGTAGACCAGCCGGCGGACATCGGCGATCGTGGCATGCACCGACTCGGCCAGCTCGCCGAGCGACACGCGAGCCCGGCGGGGGTCGACTTCGACGAGGTCGGAGACACCCTCGAGACTGAGCCCCAACCCGGCGAGTACCGGGCCGAGACCGTCGTGCAGGTCGCGGCGAATGCGTCGCCGTTCCTCCTCGCGCACACGCACGGCTTGCTCGCGCGCGGCGTTGAGATCGGCGGTGAGCCTGACGATGTGCATCGCCGTCGCGACGTGGGGTAGCAACAGCGACAACACGCGGTCGTCGGCTCGGTTCGGTAGCGTCTGCGACTCGCGTCGAGCCACCGTCAGATGCCCGACAAGGTCCGCGTAGAAATGCACGGGCACGTGTTCAACCTCGGTTTGGAAAATGCCCCACTCGGCCTCGCCGACGACGCTGCCATCGACGACGGCGGTCACCTTGACACCCGGAACCCGCAGCGCTTCGCCGACGCCCGCGGCCGCGGCGGCCAACAGCAAGTCCGGCGCCGACGAGGCCGTGAGGTAGCCGACCAAACGGGCGACGGCCACGGTGGGGTCGGCGCGGTCGCCGTGGAGCAGTCGGTCGACACCTCGGTGAAGACGGCGATGCAGCGGTTCGAACGCAACCGCGACCACGCCCGTCGCCACTACCGGACCGACGAGTCCACCGCCGAGCTGCCCGACCACCTGCACGACCGCGACATACATTCCCAACACTGAGGCGGTGAGCGCGGCGTACACCAACGAGGGCTTGACGATCAGCTTGATCTCGAACAGTTGGCGTTGCAGCACGCCGATCACGATCGCCGCCGGCACCAGCAAAGTCGCAACCACCTGCACCGTGGCCGAAAGCGCCATCGGTAGCTGCAACGCGCCGGCCAACATCACCACGCCGACGAAGACCACCATGGCCGCGAGCACTAGATCGAGCCGTTGCCGCATGTCTGGGTCGGCGCGGCGCCACCGCACCACCAGCGATGCCACCGCGCCCACGAGTGCAACCAGCAGCAACGGGAAGAACACAGCCTGCAACACACCGGTCACCGGTCGCAGTGCGCCGACGCCGACCGGGTTGTGTACCGACGGGAAGTCGCTCAGCCGCCCCGGTGCCAGGCCGAAACCGACCGCGGCGGAGGCGACGGCCAGCACCGAGACCGCCATCACCGGGCGCCATCGCCGCGTGCATAGGCGGCCGTCGGGGAACAGCAGCAGCAGAATCGTCATCGCCGGCATACCCGATAGCGCCCACACCCATGTACCGAGCCACGCGGCCGCGGTCGCGAACGGCAATGAGCCGGGGTCGAGCACGATCGCCCGCGTGGCGTAGGCGTGCGCGGCGGCGGCCAACCCGGCGGCCAGCCCGACCCCGAGCATCACCCGACCTACCGAATGGCCCGGGCGACTGGTGAGAATGATCGCGCCGGCGAGCGGGTATCCCGTCGCCAACGGCAGGAGGATCCAGTAGTCGGCGACTTCCGGCCGAAATCCGAGCGCGATCGCGGCGGCGATGAGCGCCAGCGATACCACCCACGCCAGCCACACGCCGGCCATCGCCAACCGAGATTGCTGAACAGGCACGAGGCTCATCATGAACCAACGACGTCGCGCAGAACATAGGCGTAAGTCCCGATCGTGCGGGCGACTCTCCCAACCGCCGCGGGTTGCCCGCCACTTCCGACGGGACGCGCGTTTCCTTACGTTCTTCTCATCGACTACTACGAAAGAAGGCACACATGAAACGAGCAATGAGAGCTGTCACCGTCGTCGGCATCCTCGCGATGTTGGCGGCAGCATGCGGTGACGATCGGCCGAGCAGTGAGGAGTTGAAGGCAAAGGTAACGGAGATCTGCCAGGCCACGGGCCAACGACACGAAGAGGCGAGTAAGGGTTTCGATTTCTCAACTTTCGATCCCGACACCTCCGATCTGACCGCGCTCATCCCACTGATCGAAGACAACGCCGCCATCGGGCGTGAGGCCGCCACCGAGCTCAACAAGCTTCGCGGCCCGAAGGCTGATGAGGAGCAGATCGACCAGTGGATCGCGATCGAGGACGAAATCGCGGGCAACGCGGCCGAGATGATCGATGCCATCAACAGTGGCGACCGTGAGCAGTTCAAGGCGCTCGCCGCCCACGAGGAAGAGCTCCTCGCCGAGTACGGCCCCGAATTCGTGTTGTTCGAGGGTTGCTGAGCAGTTACTCGACCCCTCGTAACCGAAGTGGCCCTCTCCGACCTTGTCGGAGAGGGCCTTCGTCGCCCCCCGTGAGCCCGCTGAACACTTGCTGTCATACTGACGGAACATGAAGTCGATGTCGGTGAAATGAGCGTCCAGACACACGACGCACTCGAAGCGGATCGATTCTGGCCGCAGGCTGCCGCGGCTGCCGCCTGGCGGCAAACCCTTACCAGCGAAGACCGACACCGTATTGAAGCGCGCGAGGCCGAGGTCGATGCCGCCTTCGCCGACGTCGAGTGATCGACTCCGCTGTGCGGGGTCGGGTGCGCAATGATGGCCCGGTGACTGCGAAGCCATCATTTCCGTTGGGTGAGTTCCTGGGGATGACCGTCGCTGCGGCCGGCGAGGGCCGCGCCACCGCGCATATCGAGGCCGGTGCGGCACACCACAACCCTCACGGCTTCGTACACGGCGCCGCCGTTTTCGCGATGGTCGACACGTCGATGGGTGCCGCCGCGACGAGCATCCTCGGGCCCGATCAGCGTTGCTCCACGATCGAGTTGCAGATTCGCTTCCTGCGCCCCGTCGTCGAAGGCGCACTCCACGCCGAGACAGTCGTGATCAAACCCGGTCGCCGGGTGATCCACCTCGATAGTCGGGTCACCGATGCGACCGGTCGCCTGGTCGCGACCGCCACCTCGTCGTTCGCCGTCATCGACACACCGCCCCAATGAGCACCGCTTGGCGTTCGCCCACGATCTTGCTGGCGACTTCGCTGATGGCCGCGACGGCCTGCGCCGGCGGTGACGAGTCGGCGAGTTCCACGACCACAACGAGCATCGCGCTGTCGACGATCCCCCCGACAGCAGCAACGCCGACTACGACCACCACCACCCCACCACCGGTGATCGATCCTTACTCGATACCCGGTTGGGTCGCGGCGGAGAACCTGTTGGCGGGCACCACCGATTGGCGCATCATCGATGGCCCCGAGAGCCCGCAGCGCGACACGCCGCTGGCGTGGATAGAGGGCTACGCCGACACGACCTCGGCGCACCAAGGGCAGACGGTCACACTGTTCGTCGAGACCCCCGCGGAAACTTTTCGAGCGCAGGCGTTTCGCATGGGTTGGTACGGCGGCGCGCAGGCCCGGCTGATCTGGGAGTCGCCGTCGGTGACGGGTGGCTTGCAGGGGGGCTACAGCTACCAGTCGGCGACCGGCATGGCCGAGGGGCTGTGGGCGCCGTCGCTGACGTTCGACATCACCGGCGAGTGGCCGCCCGGTGCCTACCTGTTGAAGTTGGTCAGCAGCGGCGGCGGCGCGCACTACGTGCCACTCACCATTCGCCACGATGCCGCCGCAGCCGACTTGTTGTTCATGAGTGCGGTCACGACTTGGCAGGCGTACAACCCGTGGGGTGGTTGCACGCTTTATCAATGCTTCGGACGCAGCGAGGAGCGAGCCGACATCGTCAGCTTCGACCGGCCATACGCCTACAGCTACGGACAGGGTGCCGCCGACTTCACGACCCACGAAGTGCCACTGGTGTCCTTCATCGAGGAGCTCGGTTTGGATGTCGCTTACATCACCAACATCGACCTGCACCGCGAGCCACTGTTGGCGAGCAGCCGTAAGACACTGATCAGTTCCGGACACGACGAGTACTACTCGGCAGCGATGCGCGCGGCGCTGGTGGACGCATTGGCGGTAGGCAGCAACATGGCCTTCTTCGGCGCCAACGCGATCTACCGCAACATTCGGCTGGAACCGAGCGACAGTGGTACCACCGATCGGCGGGTGGCCAACTATCGGCGGGCCAGCGACCCGGGTGCAAGCGACGACCCGCAAACGGTGACGGTCGATTGGTACAAGGAACCACTGAATAGGAACGAGGCCGAGATCGTCGGCATCGAGTACGGCTGCGCCAACGTGCACGCCGACATGCAGTTGGTCAACACCGGCAACTGGGTTTACGAGGGCACCGGCGCCACCGACGGGCAGATACTGGTCGACCTGGTCGGTGTCGAGTTCGACGAACTTGCCGGCAAGCGGCACACCGCTGAGAACCTCGAAATCTTGGCGGCTTCCCCGTTGGTGTGCGGGCACGTCACCTACCAGCAGGTCACCGCCTATCGCTCCACCCCTGCCGGTGGTGGCGTGTTCGCGGCCGGAACGATCAACTGGGGCTGCGGCCTCGACGGTTCCTGCCCAGGTATCGAGCGCATGGAGGTAGTGCGCGGGGTCACCGCCAACGTGTTACGCGCCTTCGCTGCCGGTCCCGCCGGTGCGGCGCATCCGAGCGTGGGCAACGTGGCCCACTACCGCCGACTCACGCATCAACAAGTCTGATGGGCAAGACCGCGCTCGGCATCGGTGCGCTGGGCATCACACTTGTCGGTTGCTCGACCTCCGACGGTGCACCCGCTGTCGTCGGTCGTGTCCTGCCGCCGGCCAACGCCGCGTTCGACTACCAGCTCGGCGGGGCCTACGAGCCGACCGCCGCGACGGAGATCATCGCCCGCGACCGCACCGCCACACCCGATGCGAATCGCTACAACATCTGCTACGTCAACGGGTTCCAGACACAACCCGGCGAAACGGCAATGTGGCTGGACGACAATCCTGATCTGCTACTGCGCGATGGCGATGGCGACCCGCAGATCGATCCGGAGTGGCCCGACGAGTTCATTCTCGACACGTCCACCGACGAGAAGCGCACACGGCTGGAGGTGATTGTGGGTGGGTGGATCGACGAATGCGCCGATCGCGGTTTCCAGGCGGTGGAGATCGACAATCTCGACACGTATTCACGGTTTCCGGAACTGCTCACCGCTGACGCTGCCGTCGATTTCGCCCGCGCGCTCTCCGATCGCGCCCACGAGGTCGGAATGGCGATCGGCCAGAAGAACTCGGCCGAACTGGTTTCCCGCCGGGCGGAGACGGCGTTCGACTTCGCCGTCGTCGAGCAGTGCAACAAGTACGACGAGTGCGCGCAGTTCACTGCCGGCTACGGCGATGTGGTGTTCATCATCGAGTACGAACGTGAAGACTTTGAGCGTGGTTGTGTTGCCTACCCCCAGCTTTCCATCGTGCTCCGCGATCTCGAGCTGTCGGCGGCAGGCGCGCCCGGCTATCTGAACGAATCGTGCTGAGCCGTCGAATGAAGACCATCGTCAACGTCTACAAGGATGACGGGTTGTGGATCAAGGACCCACCGGGCTTCGGTGATTACCTGCGTGGCTGCCTGTATCTCGAGGAGAAGTCGGCAACCGTCGCCCGCGAGCGCAGCTTCGAGGTGCGCTTCAACGTCGACTTGGCGCCGGCGAGCCGACACCTCGAATATTCCGCAGTCCGATTCCCTGCCGACCGCGCAACCTTGGCCGCCGCCGAGGAGTTCTTCGAGCCGAGCAGGGATGGCGATGTCGCGACGGTCATCGATCGCTTCTTGAACTCGGAGGAAGCGACGCTGTTCATCTCGACGAATGCCTGGCCGCAGCGGCAATGCTCGCACGCGAGCGAGGTGTCCAACCTGGCGGCGCAGATCGTTAACTTCACGCCCGAGTTCGATGAGGTCGTGCGCGCAACCACCTCCGGAATTCCGAGACCATTCGTCGTCTTGCACATCCGAGATCACAATCTGGAGACGACCGCGCACCAACCAACGAGGTACCGGCGATCGAGTCCCGAGGCGCGGGCGTTCCGTCGCCGGGTCGACCTGTTCATCGACAGCGTCGTGAACCCAGCGGTCCCGGCGGAATGCGCGGTGGTGTGCATCAGCAACAATGTGTGGCTGCGCGATCGTTTGAGCAGGTGGTACGGCTACTACAACCTCGGGTCGGTTGTGAACAACACCGGCAACCGCGGCGTGATGTCGGAGGCCGAACTCGTGGATGCGGCGCTGATCAAGATGGCCGAGACGGTCTTCTCGCTGAGCTATTACCCGTGGAATTCCGGATTCACGGTTTGGCTGTCGCGACTGTTCGGCGTTCCAGCGGTTTTCCGCAACGCCGAATCGGCGATGAAGCCACCGGTCAGTCGTAGTTGTTGACCATTCGCACGCTGAGCGTGAGCATCAGGGCCATCGCCACGATCACGACACCGAAGCCCTTCGCCAGCGCCTCGAATTCGAAACCTTGCAGGATGAGCGAACGGGCCGCCTCCATCACGTAGGTGACCGGGTTGAGGGTGGCCGCAATCTCCATCGGCCGGGTGAGCTGATCGCGCGGCACGAAGCTGGGGGTCAAGAAGAGCAACGGGAAGAAGATCATGCTGCCACCTTGGGTGGCTGCGGCACTGCGGCTCTTGACGGCGATCAACTGCATGAAGCCGCTGAACACCATCGCCCACAGCGACACCATCACGATCAGCAGCACAAAGCCGAGTACGCCGGCCTCGATGTGAATGCCGAACAGCAGTGACAGCCCCACCATCAGCGTCGCCACCGCCATCGTCTTCACGAACTCGGCGTACAACCGGCCAAGCATCAGCGCCATGCGCGAGATGGGTGTGGCGCGCAGTTTGTCGAAGTAGCCACCCTCGATTTCTTCCACCAGATACAGCGCCGCGCCGCCGAATGACGCCGAGAGCAACAGCGAAGCCGGCAACTGGAACGCGCCATAGTTCTGACCCTCGAGGAACGGCGTGATCTCCGCTGGAAAAATGCGCGCGGCCTGGCCGACGTTCACGACCAGGAAGAAGAGCGGAATGAAGATCGTCGGGAACAACGAGTCGGGCGTGCGCAAGGCCTCGCGAATGGCACGCCCACCGAGCAGCATCGAGTTGCGCAGCAGACCTCCATGTGTCGAGTCGTATTCCGGCTCAAGCGTTTGCGGACTTGTCGCGGTCACTGTTCTCATCGTCAGACTTCCTTTACTTCGCCCGCGACTCGTTCGCGCGTGCGTCCGGTTGCATCGAGGAACACGTCATCAAGCGAGGGATCGCTGTCGAGTTGCTTGCGCTGGCGAAGCGCTTGCTTCAGCGCCTGCGGTGTGCCCTCGCTGACGATCTTGCCGTCGTCGATGATGGCGAGTCGGTTGCACAATTGATCGGCCTCTTCCAGATACTGCGTGGTCAGAAAGACCGTCGTGCCCAACTGGTTGATGCGGCGCACTTCATCCCACACCGTCAGGCGACTTGCGGGGTCGAGACCGGTGGTCGGCTCGTCGAGAAACAAGACCTCGGGATGGTGCACCAACGCCGAAGCGAGGTCGAGTCGCCGCTTCATGCCACCGGAGTAGCCCTTCACCCGGCGATCGGCGGCTTCGACCAATTCGACCAACTCCAGCAACTCACCGGCGCGCGCAGTAGCGGCCGCTGTGGACATGCCGAACAGTCGCGCCTGCAGGATCAGGATTTCGCGACCGGTCTGGCGGTTGTC
>JACQZX010000072.1 GCA_016213665.1 Actinomycetota bacterium
CCCACGAATCGTCTTTCCGAATCGTCATCGGTCTTTCCCGACGCCAGCGGTCTTTCCCACTGTCATCCCCCGCTTCTGGTGCCAGGCTGCGGTGGATCGGCCCCGTGCGCCATTTCTGGTCACGATGTCTCTTCACTACCTCATTACTTAGGCGGCGAGAGCGAACTGCTCGTTGGCAATTCATGTTTGTGCCCCGTTTAGCGAGTCTGAGCAACTCGGGTCGCACGCCCGCCCAGTGAATCTGACGTCGAAACCTGTCAGCCCCGTGTCGTTAACTACTGTTTGGGATAGCACCATCACGATACCGCCGCCATCTGGGGTGCGTGTTACGTTCGCACGAAGAACGCACAGGAGGATTTCGGTGATCAACAGCGACGTCAAAATTCGTCCCTTCTTGTTAGTCGGCTGCGTCGCGCTGTTGGCACTAGCTGCGTGCAGCGACGACCCGTCCGACCCTGTTGCCAGCGCGCCGATCACCACCGACGCGCCCGAGCCGACCACAACGACTGAAGCAGCAGCGACGACCACGACGATTCTGGCCACCACAACCACGGCCGCGCCGGTGACCCTCACGCTCCGCAATGGCGGCCTCGGCCCCTTCGACTTCGGCGCCGACCCCGCCGCGGTGATCGCGGGCATCACCGAACAGTTCGGTGCGCCGGCCAGCGACGTCGCCGACGACTATCCCGACCCAACCGGTGGCGGATATTTCACCAACGACGAATTCACGTTCAACTTCATCGCACCCTTCGGCCGAACAGTGTGTTGGACACTGGGCCTTTGCGCGAACTTCGGCGGCGTCGACAGTACGACGACTACCTTCGTCGGGTGGAGATACGAAGGTGATGCAGCATCGACTCTCGCGACCGAGGCCGGGCTCACGATTGGTAGCCGCCTCAGCGAGCATCCTGAGATCATCGAGCCGCTGTACCCGTGTTACAACGGCGACCCTGGGCCGGGTTACGACGGGCAAAGTTGGATCGGCGAGGCCCGTCCCCTTCTCACCATCACCTTTCGTTCTGAGGGCATTCCGTTCACCATCATCTCCGGTGATGTGAGTGGCACGCCGGGACCCATCCCGCCAGCCGACGTGACCTTTGTGAAGCGTCTGATGGCAGGCGAGAATCCCTACCCGCTCGACAACTACTGCGGCTGACGCGAGCCACGGCGAGCGTGGGTACTCACCAGTAGCCGGCCATCAATTCGGCGGCCCACGCCGGCTCGCTGACCTCGCCGCGGGCAGCGAAGCCTGCCATCACCGGCTTGATATCGATCACCGGCGTGCCCTCGATGGCGTCGAGACCAGACACCTCGATACGTAAGCCATCGACGCGCTGTACCCGGCACGTAGTCAACCCGACGCGGTTCGGTCGATCCTTCGCGCGCTGGGCCAGGATTCCGACTTGCGGCCAGGCGGTATTGCCGCGCGGATGCCGCGAGCCCCGACACACCGCGGCGGCGTCGACGCGATCGAAAAGGAACACGACCTCGATGTGCGAAAAATCGGCGAGTCCTTGAGTCGCATCCGGTTGTAGCTGCTCGGCATCAAGTTCGATCAGGGCGGTCACTGCGTCCCAGTCGTCGTCGATTGCCGCATCACGACTGGATCGAACGAATCCGATCGGCTGGATCGTGAAGCTGCTCATGACCCGAACGTAGCCTCGCGCAGGCGCACGCTCAGGCAGGTCACGCAGCCTTCGAGTTTGATGAACTCCCCGATGTCGACGAGCACCGGTTCGTATCCGCGAGCACGAAACATGTCGGCGCTCATCGGTGCATCCGACGACATCAGCAGATGGGTCTCATCGAGCAGCACTACATGCGCCCCGGGCTCTTCCGGCATGGACAAGTAGTTGGGCAGGAGAGTCGTGTCGTCGAGCGCTGCATCCCAACCGACGATGGTGCCATCGGGCAGCGCGGTGATCGCCGATTTCAGGTGCAACACCTTGCTCAGCGGCACCGTCACCACGGTTGCCCCGAGCGGTTCGAACACCGCCGCCAGTTGGGCGATGCCCGCGGCGTTGGTGCGACCGCCGCGCCCGACGTAGATGGTGCGCCCGACCTTCAACACATCGCCGCCGTCAAGCGTGCCCGGCGCCTCGATGGCGACCGTGCGGTAGCCAAACGATCGAACGGCGTCGGCCGCGGCCGCAACTTCCGGCTTGCGCTCGTCGGCACCCGGCCGTGCCAGCACGGCGACGGCACCGAACACGACCATCGTGTCCTCGATGAACGCCGAGTCGGGGCAGTCGGGCGCGCCGGGCACCTCGTGCGTGGTCCAACCGTGTGTGTGCAACGCATCGACATACGCCTGCCACTGCCGCTTGGCCAAGGCGAAGTCGACCGGGGAACGGTCGATGTGCGTGACGATGCCCTCGGCGAGACGCGGGCTGGGTTGGCGGATGAGGGCGAGTTTGCTCATGGGAGTTTGGAAATGAGCGTACGCGCGAACAGATAGGCGTCGCCCGGCCAGCGCGCCGAGACGTAGTTGCCGTCTTCGACAACGAACGCGGCTCGGTCGTCGGTGGCGGTGCCCCGAGCGGTACCGACACGCGGGCCGCGGACGAATTGTGTGGGTGAATCGAGCGCGGCGCGCACCTCGGCCTCGACATATGCCGGGTAGGTGCGGTAGTAGCGACCACGCCGCCAGGCGGTGAGCAAGAACGCGGAACGTTCGAGATACTTCGGCAGACACGTTGTGCGCTTGTCGTGCAGCACCGACTTGCCATCGGCGTTGCGCGCGCGGGCGAGCACCAGCACTCCGTGACAGATTGCGCCGAGCGGCCGGTCGAGCGCGGCGAACTCGGCGACCTTGCGCTGCAGGTCGGTGCTGCCGAGGTATTGGCGCATACCCGGCGCGTGGCCTCCGGGCAGCACCAGCGCGTCGAAGTCGCGCGCATCGATGGTTGACCACAGCACCGGTCTGCGGAACTCGCGGGTCGTGACCATCTCGGCGTACCACGCCGCCGCCTCGTCGGCTGCGCCGAGTCGGCCGAAGACGACACCCGTCAGTAGCAACGGATCCGCGGCCGGAACGCCGCCCGCCGCGCCGCGCGCGGTGGCGAACACGACCTCGTGGCCGGCATCGCGCAACAACTTCCACGGGACCGCCACCTCGGTTACGTCGAAGTCGCGGTCGGGGAGCGGTACCAGCACTCGCGCCATTAGTCACGCCCCTTGGCGGTGCGCACCATCGCCCGCGCCATCTCGCGCTTCGAATCGCGTTCGGCCATCGCCTGTCGCTTGTCGCCCTTCTTGCGACCTTTGCCCAGCCCGAGTTCGACCTTCACGCGGCCATCCTTGAAGTAGAGCGCCAGCAACACCAACGCGAGGTGCTCGACGGCGATGGTGTGCGACAGCTTGTCGATTTCGCGGCGGTGCAGCAGCAGTTTGCGCTCACGATCCGGATCGTGGGCACCGATGCCGTGTGCGTTCTGATAGGGCGGAATGTGCACGCCATCGAGCCATACCTGGCCGTTGATCACGCGGGCGTACGAGTCGGCGACCTGTGCGTGCCCGGCGCGCAGCGACTTCACCTCGCTGCCGCTCAGCACGATGCCGGTCTCGAACGTCTCGATGATGTCGTAGTCGCGGCGCGCGCGCCTGTTGCTCGCGATCAACTTGCGGCCCTCGCGGCCGATCGATTTCTTGCTTGCGCCGCTGGCAGCCATGAGATGCATCAGGGTAGCGGTACCCTTCCGAGCCGATGTCTGCCGTTCAATACGCGTCTGCGAACCCGCGGCTGTCATTCCCCCCACGGGCCTACGCCGAGATGATCGGCGCCGCCTACGACGGTTATCCGCTGGAGGCGTGCGGGCTGCTGGTGGGTGAGGGCACGACCGTGCGCCGCTTCGTGCCCTGCACCAATGAGGCCGCGTCGGCGCGGGTGTACAGCATCCCCGGACTGGAGTTGCTGCGCGCCGAGCGGGCGGCGGAGGCCGACGGCATGCAGGTGATCGGCGTCTTCCACAGCCACACCCACAGCGAGCCCTACCCCAGCCCCACCGACGTCGAGCAGGCCCCCGACCCGGCCTGGTACTACGTGATCGTCAGCCTCAAACGCGAGGCGCCCGAGGCCCGTTGCTATCGGATCGTCGATGCATCGATCAACGAGGTTCCCATCGCCGCCGGCTGATGCTAGATTGTCGACTAGTCCGATCAGATTTAGCAGGAAGGGCGACGGAGATGATCAACGAGAGCGTGCTCGACCTGATCGGCAACACGCCGATGGTCGATGTCAGCCGTCTGTCGCCGAATCCGAACGTACGCATCGTCGCCAAGCTGGAGAACCAGAATCCGTTCGGGTCGGTGAAGGATCGCATCGCCAGGCAGATGATCGAGCGCGCCGAGAAAGATGGCGTGTTGCAGCCCGGCCAACGAATCATCGAGCCGTCGTCGGGCAATACCGGTATTGCTCTGGCAGCGATCGCGCAGATGAAGGGCTACCCGATCACCATCCTCATGCCCGACAGCGTGTCGATCGAGCGTCGCCAAATGCTGCAGGTCTTCGGCGCCGAGGTGATTCTCACGCCAGGAGAGGAGGGCAGCAACGGTGCCGTTCGGCGGGCGCATGCGATGGCTGCCGAGCACCCCGACTGGTGCTTCCTCTATCAGTACGGCAACGACAACAACCCGCTCGCTCATTACGAGGGCACCGGCCCCGAGATATGGCGTGACTGCTCGGAGATCACCCATTTTGTCGCCGGCCTCGGTACCAGTGGCACGCTGATGGGAACCGGGCGATTCCTGAAGGAGCAGAACCCGGCGATTCAGGTCGTGGCCATCGAACCGCCGCTCGGCGAAAAGGTGGAGGGCCTGCGCAATCTCGACGAGGGTTACATACCGCCGCTGTTCGAGAGTTGGTACGGCTTCGAGTTACTTGATCGCAAGCGCGTCGTTCGCCCCCGCGAGAGCCTGGAATGGACTCGTCGATTGGTGAACGAGTGCGGCATCTTCGCCGGTATCTCGTCGGGTGCGGCGATGGCCGGCGCCGCCAAGGTGGCCTCGGAGATCGAGTCGGGCTGCATCGTGTTCATCGTCTGCGATGGTGGCTGGAAATACCTGAGCACCGGCGCCTACACCGACGATCTCGACCTCGCCGAAGCCAACGCCGAGGCGATCATCTACTTCTGAATCTGCCCGCCGGGGCAATTTTGCGTCATCGGTGGCGTGCTGGTGCGTCAACAAGGCGCTTCCGTTGTGATCATCTGGGTGTACCCAGTTCGGGCGAAGCACGACGGAGGACTCATGCGAACGGTACCGATTCGAAGGATTCTTGTAACTGCAGCGCTATTGCTCGGCGCCTGCGATTCGGGCGGTGGCTCGCAACTGGACACGATCGCCCCCACCTCGGCGACGGCGACTGGGCCGCTGCCGACCTTGCCCGCCACCAGTGCCTCGCCGACCGTGGCCGCGGCGTAGGTGCCGGTGACGCTGCCCGCGGGAGTGATCGGCCTGACTCCCGGCGGCCCGTGGACGCTCGTCGATTCCGCACCGGGCGTCACGACGCCGGGCCTGTTCTATGAATTGATGCCCAAGCTGTGGGTGTACCTGCCGGTAGTGGAGGACATCCCCAACGGCATCACCTGGACCCTGAACGCCGAAGACCTACCAATCATCGAGGCCTACCTCCAAGCGCGATTGGTGTATTACAGCGCCGTCACCTCCGACCCAATGGACTTCACGAGCGATGGCTGGGAGGACTACTACGTCGACGGAGGCCAGCGGCTGAAGGGTGTCATGGAGCCTCGCGGCGCTGCTGGTCAGGTCGTGTACCTCGACGCAGGAGTGGTGTTGCGCCCCACGGTGGGCGGGGACGGCAGAACCGACATCGACGCATTAGTGCTCGACTGCGTGCTCGACGGCGCCGTGAGGCGAAACTCGGATGGCTCGATCGCTGAGGGAAGTACACCAGGCGTCGGAGAGAATCCGACTGGCGCGACGCTGCGATTGATCGATGGCGAGTGGCGACTGGACAGAATCACAGAAGCTTTGGCCGCGTGCGCCTAAGCCGAGCCCTTATTGCAACGTCCCTCGTGGCCGTGCTGTCTGGCTCTGGCGTCGTCGCGGCTGAAGACTTGACGGGCGACGGTGATCCGCCGATCACTGCTACTGGGGCGGATGTGGTTGACATTCGCAACACCTCTGGCGGGCTTACTCGCTACACGACCATCTCGGCATCTTCGATCTTCGCTACTCGCGGGCGCCGTGGGCCTTGCGGGTTCACGGCTGGCTCGGCGGGCACGACCTTCGACGGGCAGTCGTACGTCACCGGCCAA
>JACQZX010000071.1 GCA_016213665.1 Actinomycetota bacterium
CGATCCAGCTCCCGGCTGGGACCGAGATGGTGATGCCCGGTGACAACGTCGCGATCTCGGTCGAGTTGGGCAAGGCGATCGCGATGGACGAAGGCCTCCGTTTCGCTATCCGCGAAGGCGGACGCACCGTCGGCGCCGGCCGCGTCACCAAGATCACCAAGTAACTCTAGAAATCGGAGAATCTGAGATGGCAAGGAACGACAAAAGGGTGAAAATCACCCTGGAATGCACCGAGTGCAAGCACCGTAACTACATCACGATGAAGTCCAAGATCAACGATCGCGAGCGACTCGAGATGAAGAAGTACTGCAACCACGACCGCCGGCACACGATGCACAAAGAGACCCGCTGAAACCGGCGGGCGGTCCTTCCCCGCCTGCTGATAGCGTGATCCACCGCCCACCGAGGGCAGTAGCTCAGCTGGTAGAGCATCGGTCTCCAAAACCGAGAGTCGGGGGTTCGAATCCCTCCTGCCCTGCCCATACGGAACCAAGAACAGAGTCAACGAATGTCACTGGATGACCTCAACCGAGAGCAGAAGCGATCGCTGAAGCGCATGGGAGCCCTCAACGAAGAGGGCAACCCCACCCGCGCCCCGGCGGCCGCGCGCCGGTCGAAGGACAAGCGGGTTAGCCCGGCCCAATACATCCGCGAGGTGCGCGACGAGATGCGCAAGGTCGCCTGGCCGAAGTGGCCCGAAATCCGGCGCTTCTCGATCATCGTGCTCGTCACCGTCGTGCTCTACACCGGTTATGTATTCGGGCTCGACTCACTATTCGGGGTTCTGTCCGGTTGGATGTACGACTGACATGACCGACGAGTTCACACCGCCCTCCGACGCCGCCACCTTTGCCGGCGTCGACATGCTCGATGAGGTTGTCGACACAGACGATGTGGTCGACGCCACCTTCGATCTCACCGACGCCGCGGCCGACGCTGAGACAGAAGAGGCAGCCGAAGCCGAGACAGATGAGCTGGTCGCCGAGGCTGTGCCCATCGACGATCCGTGGACGCGCCCCGGCCAGTGGTTCGTGGTGCACACGCAATCGGGTTACGAGAAGAAGGTCACCGCCAACCTCACTGCTCGCATCCAGAGCATGAACATGGAGGAGAAGATCTACGAGATCGTCATCCCCATGGAAGAGGTCGACGAGTTCAAGAACGGTCGCAAGCTGACGGTTCAGAAGAAGGTGTTCCCCGGCTACCTGCTCGTGCGTTGCCAGATGGATGACGACAGCTGGTACTGCATTCGCAATACGCCCGGTGTCACCGGCTTCGTCGGTCAGAGCAAGCACGGCCAGAAACCCACACCGCTCTCGCGCCGCGAAGTGCAGACCTTCCTGGCCGCCAAGGGCGATGGCACCGGCGGGCTGCCGGCACGCAAGAAGCCGAAACTCGATTACGACGTTGGCGAGGCCGTGCGTGTGCGCGAGGGGCCATTCGCCGATTTCGCCGGCACCGTCGCCGAGATCAACGCCGATCACATGAAGCTGAAAGTGCTGGTCAACATCTTTGGTCGCGAGACTCTGGTGGAGATGGATTTCAGCCAAGTCAGCAAGCTCTAGACGCATTAGTCAACGACAGGACAGAACGAGATGGCAAAGAAAAAGGTTGCAGCGATCATCAAGATCCAGATTCCCGCGGGCAAGGCCACGCCGGCCCCGCCCGTCGGTACCGCGCTCGGACCGCACGGCATCGGCATCATGGACTTCGTCAAGCAGTACAACGCGGCGACCGAGTCGCAGGTGGGCACGATCATTCCTGTCGAGATCACCGTCTTCGAAGATCGCACCTTCACGTTCATCCTCAAGACACCGCCGGCACCGGTGTTGCTGCGCCAGAAGGCCGGTCTCGACAAAGGCTCGATGACGCCAGGCAAGACGGTCGCCGGCTCGGTCACCGAGGCCGACATCGAAGAAGTCGCCAAGATCAAGATGCCCGACCTCAATGCCAACGATCTGGAAGCCGCCAAGCAACAGATCCGCGGTACCGCCCGCTCGATGGGCCTCAAGGTCAACGTCTGAACGTAAATCGCAAACATCGCTCGACCGGGATCACCTCGCCCGGCGGCGCTCAACCCGAGGGAGACAATCATGTCCGGTAAGAAATTCGCCGACGCAATCAAGAAATTCGATCGCGATCAGCTGTTCACGCCCACCGAGGCGCTGGAGGTGGTCAAGAAGACCGCCAGCGCCAAGTTCGACGAGACCGTCGACTTGGCAGTGCGCTTGGGTGTCGATCCGCGCAAGGCCGAGCAAATGGTGCGCGGCACGGTCGCGCTGCCCAGTGGCACCGGCAAGGACGTGCGTGTTGCCGTCTTCGCCACTGGCACCGCTGCCCAGGAGGCTCGCGATGCCGGGGCTGACGTCGTTGGTGCCGACGATCTTGCCGCCGAGATCGAGAAGGGCAATTTCAACTTCGATATCGCCATTGCCACTCCCGACATGATGCCGCTCGTCGGCCGCCTCGGTCGCGCGCTCGGCCCGCGCGGTCTGATGCCCAACCCGAAGACGGGCACCGTCACGCAAGACGTCGGCCGCGCGGTCTCCGAGTTCAAGGGTGGCAAGGTCGAGTACCGCACCGACCGTTACGGCAACGTGCACGTGCAGTTGGGTAAGGCCAGTTTCGATCTGCCGGCGCTCGAAGCCAACTTCCGCGCCGTGCTCGACGAACTGCAGCGCGCCAAGCCGGCCTCGGCCAAGGGTCGCTTCCTGAAGAAGATCACCGTCAGCAGCACCATGGGTCCCGGTGTCAAGGTCGACACCAACCGCCTAAAGGTCGAGGTTTAATCGACGAACTCGACGTCGACACCGAGCAGTGAATAGGTACGGTCCGCTCGTCGATCTCGGCTCAAGAGGCGGCGCCCCTCTGACATGGCGGCTGCGCCCACGAGAGCGTCATAGATAGAGCTTCCGGTGATGCCGAGTACTGGCAAGCGACCGAACAATGCTGCCTGTTCATTGGAGTCGAGCCAGCACGCATCTGGGAACGAACGTCGGATCACGTCGTGCGCCACGGCTGCCGTCACGCGTAGCTGCCCGGGTAGCCGGGTCAGCACCGAGAACGTCTCCCATGCGGCATGCCCCGCCAGCGCTGGCCGACAGCGAGCGACGGCGTCCAGAGTTGGCGCGTGCGCCTCGTGCGTTTCGTCGAGCGCGGCAATCGCAACGCTGGTGTCGGCCGCGTACCGAACTCGGGCCATAGTTAGCGTTGATCGGCGTCGCGGAGGTCGCGCACCATCCGGTCGGTCAGCCTCGTGTCGCCAACGGAACGCAACACTGCGAATCCGTCGCGGTCGACAACCACTCGGGCCGCTGCCGGGCGAGGCTCGAGCCGAATCGCGTGGCCGTCGATCGACACGTCGAGTTCCGCGTCGGGTTGCAGGCCCAACTGATCGCGAAGACCCTTCGGAATCACGACCCGTCCGACCCTGTCTATGGTCACCTTCATGAAATGGGAATGTACCACCAATTTCCCATTTCCGCCAGTTTGCCCATGGCTTTAGGCCGCGGCGCGCCAGCCGATTTCGGTGTTGTCGGGTCGGTAGTGGTGCCATTGGCCGTTGGGGTCGCGCCAAGTTCTGTAGCCGCGTGACTTCCATCGGTTGTGGTGGCCGCAGGCTGGGCCGCCGTTGCTGGCCGCGGTTGGTCCGGCGTGGGAGAACGGGAGTACGTGGTCGGCTTCGCATTGTGATGCCGGCGGGTAGCAGCCGGGCCAGATACATCGATGGCTGACAAGCATCACGGCGTCGCGTAGGGCGCCGGTGAACAGGCGTTGTTTGCGGCCGACATCGACCACGACACCGGCTGAGTCGAGCACTATCCGCCGGACTTGGCCGAGTGCGGCGGCGACGAGCATGTCGTAGGGATCGATGACGACGCCGTCGGCAGTTTCGCAACGGTGCGCCGGGTTGGTCGGGTCGAGTGGTGCTGGTCGTTCGCCGAGCGCGCGGCGGAGGTGGTGTTCGAAGAGTTCGTAGCCGACGACGACGTTGACGACCGGTTCGCCCGCCGGCGACTGGCCGGAGACGGCGGCGGCACCGAAGATCGCCTGCAGGGCGTCGAAGCGGCGTTGTGCGTCGGTGCGTTCCATCAGGTGCACTGCCATTTCGTCACCGTGACGTTGCACGCCGGCGTCCCAGTCGGCGAGCCACTCGCTGCGACTGAACTGTTCGAACACTTCCTGCAGGCCGACACCGGCAGCGGCGCCGCCGGCGGCGTCGAGGTAGACACGCTCGCCGACAATCGACAGATGCGCCCGTCGCTCGCGGTGGGCGCGTTCGTGATCGGAATGCGCGCCGTCGGCATCGGCGAGTGCTTCCCAGTGTGCGAGCAGGGTGATGTAGTCGTCGTAATCAAGCAGCGAGGCTTGCGAGACGAGTAGTTCCTCGGAGGCATCGAGTTGTTCGCTGACTCGCTGGTTGCCCACCAACTGGCCGAGTGCGTGCATTTGCGCGACACCGAACTTGCCGGCGGAGGCGGCGGTTGCAGCCGATTCGAAGCGGGCAAGCATGCGACCGGTCTTGAGGAAACGAGCAGCCTCGCCACCGGACCAGTTGCAGGTCGCTCGCCCCCACGCCTTCACCGAACGGTGGCCATCGCTGGTGAACGCGTTGGCGGTGTCGACGCGCTGAACCAGCATCGCCAAGGCGGCCTCCGCCCGCCGCCGTTCACCATCAAGTCGGCGCGCGACCGACTCGAGTTCGGTCGGCGTCATATCCGCGATCTCCGCGGTCGTTGGCACTTGAGAACTCATGTACGTATCGTACCATACGGGTGTAACACGGTTTGACCAACCCACCTTGACCGAGCGGTCCGGTCTGACTGCCGTTAGCCTTTCTGCGACAACTAAACCGGTCGCTCGCCGTAGACCGCTGGCCCGCCGCCCTGAGCAGTCGTTCAGGTCACAGGACAATGGGAAGTTCCCACCAGCCGAGGTGAATCTCGCCGGATCGTTCGCAGGCTCTCCTGCCGATCGCTCCTCGCGGTGTTCGCTGCAAAGCGAGCACCCCGAGTCGTAGCGAGAGGAGGTGTACATGACTACAGACAAGCCCCGTGCCGAAAAGGTCGCGGTGGTCGACGAGGTCACAGCCAAGCTGAAAGCAGCCGACGCGGTGATCATCACCGAATACCGCGGCATGAGCGTCGGCCAACTGGCAGCGATGCGTCGTCAGCTGCGCGGCGTCGGTGGTGAGTACAAGGTGTTCAAGAACACGTTGGCTCGCTTCGGTGCCGCCAAGGCAGGTGTCGCTGGACTCGACGAACTCTTGTTGGGCCCATCGGGCATCACGTTCGTGAAGGGTGACATTGCCGGTGCCGCCAAGACACTGCGTGACGTCGCCAAAGCCAACCCGTTGCTCATCATCAAGGGCGGTGTCATGGCCGGCAAGGCACTTTCGGCAAGAGATGTCGAATCCCTCGCCGATCTGCCGAGCCGCGAGGTGTTGCTGGCCCAGTTCGCCGGCGCACTGCAAGCTCCGCTGGTGAAGACCGCCGGACTGTTGCAGGCCCTGCCGCGCAACTTCGCCTACGGCCTCAAAGCCCTCATCGATCAAAAGCAAGCCGCATAACCATCCAGAACTCAATTAGGAGAAACAAATGTCAATCACAAGCATCCTCGAAGACATCAGCAAGCTCACCGTCATCGAGCTCAAAGAGCTCCTCGACGCATTTGAAGAGAAGTTCGGCGTTACCGCCGCCGCTCCGGTAGCTGTGGCTGCTGCAGCCGGTGGTGGCGGCGGCGGCGCCGCGGCCGCAGCAGAGGAGGAGAAGGACGAGTTCGATGTCATTCTCACCGATGCCGGCGCACAGAAGATCCAGGTCATCAAGGTCGTGCGCGAGCTGACCAGCCTGGGCCTCAAAGAAGCCAAGGACCTCGTCGACGGCGCCCCCAAGCCCGTCCTCGAGAAGGCCACCAAGGAAGCCGCCGAGGCCGCCAAGGCCAAGCTGGTCGAGGCCGGCGCCGCGGTCGACGTCAAGTAACGCCCGGTCGCTTAGTCGACTTCGGGTAGTTCTGGGGCTGGATCGTCTCGTTTTCCGAGACGATCCAGCCCCAGAAGCCGTTTTGGGACGATTCAGCCCCAGAAGCCGGGGTGACGTCTGGCGCAAACTCTTGACAGCGGCCGTCGATCGGCTTACCGTTCGCACACGGCTTCCGACCGCCGGGCGACTCGCCCGTTAGCGGGTTGACTACCGCGTGCCCGGCAGATAGTATCGAACGTTGCCGTGCGTCTCGTTTTCCGTTGCTCCTTTGTACCGGTGACTTTTCGCGCACCCCCGCCGATCGAGATTGAGGAGTAAGACGTGGCCTCCCGTTCCGTTTCCCGTGAGCGCTATTCCTTTGCCAACCTGAGCGAGCCGCTCGAACTCCCCGACCTGGTTGCGATCCAGCGGGTGAGCTTCGAGTGGTTCCTGAAGGACGGTCTCGCCGAGACGTTCCACGACATCTCCCCGATCAAGGATTTCAGCGAGGCGTTGCAGCTCGAGCTCGAGTTCGATCCCGATGACGAAGACCTGCGCCCGCCGCCGAAGTTCTCGGTTGCGGAGTGCAAAGAGAAGGACATGACCTACAGCGCGCCGATCTTCGTGCGTGCCCGCTTCATGAACCGCAACACCGGTGAGATCAAGGAGCAGACGGTTTTCATGGGCGACTTCCCCATGATGACCGAGAAGGGCACCTTCATCATCAACGGCACCGAACGCGTTGTCGTGTCGCAGCTTGTGCGCAGCCCCGGCGTGATCTTCGAGCCGGGCGAGCGTTTCCGTCTGCGTAACCTGAGCAAGCACCAATTGGTGAAGGGCACCATCCACCCTTACCGCGGCGAGTGGCTCGAGTTCGACGTCGAGCAGAAGCCGGGCAAAGATGTCACCGCTGGTACACGCGTGGCCCGCAAGCGCCGCATGGGAGTGTTCACGCTGCTGCGTGCGCTCGGCTACGACGAGGAACACGCCCCAGGTTTCCTCGAGCGTTTCGTTGCGCACTTCAACTTCCTCGAGGGTCAGTGGGAGAAGGAGCGCCACGTCGCGCCCACCCAGAGCGAGGCTCTGGTCGAGATCTACAAGCGCGCCCGCCCCGGCGAGCCGCCCACCGTCGAATCGGCGAAGGCGTACTTCCGCAACGCCTTCTTCGAGAACCGGCGCTACGACCTATCGCGAGTCGGCCGTTACAAGCTCGATCGCAAGCTGGGCACCGAAGTCGCCAAGCTCGACCAACTGTTCGGCAAGGGCACGATCGAGCTTGGCTCGTTCTTCAGCACCGACCAGGAAGACCCGAACCGCAAGCCGATCTTCAGCGACCCCAACGACGCGCGCGTGCTTCGCCCCAACGAGGTGCTCGCGACCATCAGCTACATGCTGCACCTGGTCAAGCAAGAGCCCGGCTACCGCCTCGACGACCAAGACCACTTCGCCAACCGTCGCATCCGCAGCGTCGGCGAGCTGATTCAGAACCAGGTACGCATCGGCCTCAGTCGTATGGAGCGTGTCGTGCGCGAGCGCATGACGACCCAAGACGTCGAGGCGATCACCCCGACCACGCTGGTGAACATCCGCCCGGTGGTCGCGGCCATCAAGGAATTCTTCGGCACCAGCCAGTTGAGCCAGTTCATGGACCAGGTCAACCCGCTGTCGGGCCTCACCCACCGTCGGCGCCTGTCGGCGCTCGGGCCTGGCGGTCTCAGCCGCGAGCGTGCCGGCTTCGAAGTGCGCGACGTGCACTTCAGCCATTACGGTCGCATGTGCCCGATCGAGACGCCTGAGGGTCCGAACATCGGTCTCATCGGCGCACTCAGTACCTTCGCTCGCGTCAACCCGTACGGCTTCATCGAGACGCCTTACCGCGTGGTCAAGAACGGCAAGGTCTCCGGCGAGATCCGTTACATGGCCGCCGACGAAGAAGAGAACTACGTCGTCGCGCAGGCAAACACGCCGATCAAGGCCGACGGCTCGTTCGTCGACGAGCGCATCCTCGTGCGCCGCAGCCCCCAGGCAGCCAGCCTCGAGGACCTACGGAAGATGCTTGAGGCGGAGAGCTTCTTCGGCGCCACCACCGACATCGCGGCGGTACCTCCCAGCGAAGTGCAGTTGATGGATGTCAGCCCGAAGCAGATCGTGTCGGTCGCCACCGCGCTGATTCCATTCCTCGAGCACGACGACGCCAACCGCGCGCTGATGGGTGCCAACATGCAGCGACAGGCCGTGCCACTGGTGCGGGCAGAGGCGCCGTACATCGGCACCGGAATCGAGGACCGCGCTGCCCGCGACGCGGCCGATCTCATCCAGGCCACCGGCGAGGGCGACGTCGTCGATGTCAGCGGCGACAGCATCACCATCAACTACAAGCCCAGTGCCGCCGACAACGGCGGCAAGGTCGTCTACCCGCTGAGCAAGTTCCGCCGCTCCAACCAGGACACGTGCATCAATCACCGCGTGCGCGTGAAAGACGGCGATCACATCGTGAAGGGCACCATCCTTGCCGACGGCCCGAGCACCGATCATGGCGAACTGGCATTGGGCAAGAACCTGCTGGTCGCCTTGATGCCGTGGGAGGGATACAACTTCGAGGACGCAATCATCCTCAGCGAGCGTTTGGTGAAAGACGACGTGCTCACCTCGATCCACATCAAAGAGCACGAGGTCGATGCCCGCGACACCAAGCTCGGTGCCGAGGAGATCAGCCGCGATATTCCCAACCTCAGCGACGACATCCTTCGCGACCTCGACGACCGCGGCATCATCCGCGTCGGTGCCGAAGTCGGCCCCGGCGATGTCCTGGTCGGCAAGGTCACCCCCAAGGGCGAGACAGAACTGACCCCAGAGGAACGACTGCTGCGCGCCATCTTCGGCGAGAAGGCCCGTGAAGTTCGCGATACCAGCCTGAAGGTGCCTCACGGCGAGAGCGGCAAGGTCATCGACGTGAAGGTGTTCAGCCGCGACGATGGCGACGAATTGCCACCCGGCGTCAACCAGCTGGTGCGCGTGTACGTGGCCCAGAAGCGCAAGATCAGCGTCGGCGACAAGTTGGCCGGGCGTCACGGCAACAAGGGCGTCATCTCCAAGATCCTTCCGATCGAGGACATGCCTTACCTTGCCGATGGCACCGCCGTCGACATCATCCTCAACCCGTTGGGCGTGCCCAGTCGTATGAACGTCGGCCAGGTTCTGGAAGCCCACCTCGGTTACGCGGCCCGCTGGGGCTGGCGCGACGTCAAGAACAACAAGCAAGTTGGCGATGCGCCGATTCGTGGCACCGAGACCAAGACACGTCCGATCACCAAGCCCAGCACGTTCGTCGCCACGCCGGTATTCGACGGTGCTCACTGGGACGAAGAAGAGGCTGCCGGCAAGCACCCGACGATTCAGTCGATCTTCGCCAACCTCAACCCCGAGTCCGTCGACGGCGCTCGTCTGATCCAAATGGACGGCAAGACCACGCTGTACAACGGTCGCACCGGCCTGGCGTACGACAACGCGGTCACCGTTGGCTACATGTACATCCTCAAGCTTGCTCACCTTGTCGACGACAAGATTCACGCCCGCTCGACTGGCCCGTACAGCATGATCACTCAGCAGCCCTTGGGTGGTAAGGCGCAGTTCGGTGGCCAGCGCTTCGGTGAGATGGAAGTGTGGGCGCTCGAGGCCTACGGCGCCGCCTACTGCCTGCAGGAACTGCTCACCATCAAGTCCGACGACGTGCTCGGCCGCGTGAAGGTCTACGAGGCGATCGTCAAGGGCGAGAACATCCCGGAACCCGGCATCCCGGAGAGCTTCAAAGTGCTCATGAAGGAGATGCAGGCACTGTGCCTCAACGTCGAGGTCTTGGCCAGCGATGGCAGCGAGATCGAGATGCGTGAGATGGACGAAGACGTGTTCCGCACCGCCGAGGAGCTGGGCATCGATATCAGCCGCAACGAGCGCGGCACCGACGAAGACGACCGCGAGCGCGAGGCCCGTAGGGCCGCACGCACGAGCGGGTACTAGGAGAGGCTGAAACAAATGCTTGACGTGAACATGTTCGATCAGCTCAAGATCGGGTTGGCGACCGCCGACCAGATTCGGCTGTGGTCACACGGCGAAGTGAAGAAGCCGGAGACGATCAACTACCGCACCCTGCGTCCCGAGAAGGACGGCCTTTTCTGCGAGAAGATCTTCGGGCCAACCCGCGATTGGGAGTGCTACTGCGGCAAGTACAAGCGCGTGCGTTTCAAGGGCATCATCTGTGAACGCTGCGGGGTCGAGGTAACGCGCTCGAAGGTGCGCCGCGAGCGCATGGGTCATGTCGAGCTCAGCGCCCCCGTGGTTCACATCTGGTACCTACGCGGCACCCGTAGCTGGCTCGCCTATCTCCTCGCCGGCCTCGAGCCGAAGGAAGAGTTGAAGGCCAAGCAGTTGGAGAAGGTCATCTACTTTGCCGCCAACCTCGTCACCTGGGTCGACGAAGACAAGCGCCACGCTGATCTCGCCAATTGCGAGACCGAGTACCTGGAAGAACGCGATGCGATTCGCAAGGAACTGGAACTCGCGATCGACCGTCGTTACAAGGAACTCGAGGACGAGGCGACAAAGAGCGAGGCCGAGGGTGCCGATGCCCGCAAGATGAAGACCTCCGCCGAGAAGGAAATCGCCGGTATCCGCGAGCGCTACGAGGTCGAACTCGATCTGCTCGCGCGCACATGGGACGAATTCCGCAGCCTGCATTCTCGCTTGATCATCGACGACGAGCTGTTGTGGCGCGAGCTCCGCGACCGTTACGGCGACTATTTCGAGGGTGGCACTGGTGCCGACGCGATCAAGTCGCTCATCGACCGCATCGACTTCGATGTCGAGGAAGAGAAGTTGCGCGGTGCGATCGACCACAACGCCAGCGGCCGCAAGCCGCTGAGCGCGCAGCGCCGCCAGAAGGCGATCAAGCGTTTGAAGATCGTGGCCTCGTTCAATCAGCGCGACGACCACGGTCGTCGGTTGAACGATCCGAAGGCGATGATCCTCGATGTCGTGCCGGTGATCCCACCGGAACTGCGGCCGATGGTGCAGCTCGATGGTGGCCGGTTCGCAACTTCTGACCTCAACGACCTGTATCGCCGTGTCATCAACCGTAACAACCGACTCAAGCGGCTGCTCGATCTCGGTGCCCCCGAGATCATCGTGAACAACGAGAAGCGCATGTTGCAAGAAGCCGTCGATGCTCTGTTCGACAACGGTCGTCGTGGGCGACCGGTAACCGGGCCGGGCAATCGTCCGCTGAAGTCGCTGTCCGACATGTTGAAAGGCAAGCAGGGCCGGTTCCGCCAGAACCTGCTGGGCAAGCGCGTCGACTACTCCGGCCGTTCCGTGATCGTGGCCGGCCCAACGCTGCGCCTGCATCAGTGCGGTCTGCCCAAGCTGATGGCCCTTGAATTGTTCAAGCCGTTCGTGATGAAGCGCTTGGTCGATCTCGAACTGGCGCAGAACATCAAGAGCGCCAAGCGCATGGTCGAGCGTCGTAAGCCGCAAGTGTGGGACGTGCTCGAAGACGTCATCAAGGAGCATCCGGTGCTCTTGAACCGCGCCCCAACGCTGCACCGTCTCGGCATCCAGGCTTTCGAGCCGGTGTTGGTGGAAGGCAAGGCACTTCAGATCCATCCGCTGGTCTGCACCGCGTTCAACGCCGACTTCGACGGCGACCAGATGGCCATCCATGTTCCGCTGTCCTCCGAGGCGCAGGCCGAGGCCCGCGTGCTCATGCTCAGCGCCAACAACATCTTGTCGCCGGCATCGGGCCGCCCGATCGTTACGCCGAGCCAAGACCTGATCATCGGTGGGTATTACCTCACCGAGATCACCGAGGAGGGCAAGGGAAAGGGCCGTGTGTTCCGCCACCTGTGGGAGGTGCTGCGAGCGCTCGACGAGGGCAGCGTGCACCTGCATGCGCCGATCGTGCTGCGCCGCCCGGCAGGCGACGGTCGCCCGGCCGATACTTTCAATACCACGCCCGGTCGCCTGCTGTTCGAGGAGGCCTTGCCCGACGACTACACCTCGCGCTTCGGCCACATCGACAACTTGGTCAAGAAGAAGGAGATGGGCGTAATTGTCGAGCGCCTTTCCGATCACTACCCGAAGGGCGATGTTGCGACCTCGCTCGACGCACTCAAGAACGTGTGTTACCGCTACGCGTCGCAGAGCGGTCTCACCGTCTCTATCGACGACGTCAAGACGCCGAGGAAGAAGCGAGAGCTGCTCGACGAGCACGAGGCGATGGCCGACAAGGTCGAGAATCAGTTCCGCCGCGGCATCATCACCGACGGCGAGCGTCGCCAGCAAGAGGTGCGCATCTGGACCGACGCAACCGCCAAGGTGCAAGCCGCGATGGAGGCCGAGTTCAAGGCTCAGCGTTTCAACCCGATCGACATGATGGTCGGCTCGGGCGCACGCGGCAACATGACTCAGATGCGTCAGATTGCCGGCATGCGCGGCTTGGTGGCCAACCCCCGTGGCGACATGATTCCGCGGCCGATCAAGAAGAACTTCCGTGAGGGGCTCGAAACCCTCGAGTACTTCATCGCTACCCCTGGCGCCCGTAAGGGTTTGGTCGACACCGCGCTTCGTACCGCCGACTCGGGCTACCTAACCCGTCGTCTCGTCGACGTCGCCCAGGAACTGATCATCCGTGAACCCGACTGCGGCAGCAACCTCGGTCTCTGGATCGACAACGTCGAACCGGATACGGCCAATCAACGAAATCACCTGGAGACGAAGCTGTTCGGTCGTGCGTTGTCGCAGGACGTAGTGCTGAGCGACAAGAAGGTCTATGCGCGCAACATGATCATCGGCGACATCGAGATGGCCGTGCTGCGCGACGATCCCAAGATCAACCGCGTGCGTGTCCGTTCGGTGCTGACGTGTGACGCCGAACTCGGCGTTTGTGCATTGTGCTACGGCCGTTCACTGGCAACCGGCAAGAGCATCGAGCTCGGCGAGGCCGTCGGCGTCATTGCTGCGCAGTCGATCGGCGAGCCTGGCACCCAGTTGACGATGCGTACCTTCCACACCGGTGGCGTCGCCGGCAAGGACATCGCCGGCGGTCTGCCACGCGTTGTCGAGTTGTTCGAGGCGCGCACGCCGCGTGGTTCGGCGCGGCTGGCTCGTGCCACCGGTGTCGTGCGCATCAGCGACGACGAAGGCAAGGGCATCCCCGTCACCGTCATCGACGACCAGGGCGAAGAGCATCAGATCATTCTGCCCACCGGCAGTCGCGCCATCGTTTCCGACGGACAGGATGTGAAGGCCGGTGATCCGATCACCGACGGCCCCTTCGATCCGAAGGAACTGATGGAGATCAAGGGCATTCGTGAGACCCAGCTGTACCTCGTCGAGGAGGTGCAGAAGGTGTATCGCGATCAGGGCGTGAGCATCTCCGACAAGCACATCGAGCTGATCGTGCGTCAGATGACGCGCCGGATCGGCGTGCAAGAGCCAGGCGAGACCGGGTTCCTACCCGGCGAGCGTGCCGACGCCAAGATGTTCCGCGACACCAACCGGCGCATGGTGGAAGAAGGCAAGAAGCCTGCCGAGGGTCGTCCCGAGCTGATGGGTATCACCAAGGCATCGCTGGCAACCGAGAGCTGGTTGTCGGCCGCTTCGTTCCAGGAGACCACCCGTGTGCTCACTGAAGCCGCGATCGATGGCAAGGGCGACAGCTTGCTGGGCCTCAAGGAGAACATCATCATCGGCAAGCTGATTCCTGCCGGCACCGGCATGATGCGCTACCGCGAGTTCGACGTGCAGGCGCCCGACTATCAGCCGATGGCTTACTTCAGCACCGATGCCGAAGAAGACCCGGCAGCGTGGTTGAGTAACATCCACGGCACCTACAGCAGCGACGGCGAACCGGAGCCGGCGCAGGCCTAGCCGGCCTCACCACTCGATGGTCGTATCGCCCTGTGCGAGCGCGTATTCGGTCAGGTTCGGATCTTTCGTCACCAGCGCGAGCTGATGGTGCACGGCCGTTGCGTAGATGATGCGGTCGGCGATGTCGCCGGTGAACTCGTCTAGTAG
>JACQZX010000074.1 GCA_016213665.1 Actinomycetota bacterium
CCCCTACGAGGGTGGCACTGTCGTTCGGTTCTGTGCGGATCCGATCGGCGTCGGTGACGGCGCGTTCTGCGAGGCCGATTGGTATGACGGCAACATTTGGGTGGGCGTGTTCATGGTCGGCGACGCCAAGTCGACCGCCTTGGCCGAGCAGTGGCTGCTGGCGATACTCGCGGGAGTCATCGAGGCCGTTCCTACGGTTGCGCCCGGTATTCAGGTGGTTGGCTAACCGAACTGCACACCTTGCGCCAGCGGGAGCGCGTTGCTGTAGTTGATCGTGTTCGTCGCGCGCCGCATGTACGCCTTCCATGCGTCGCTGCCACTCTCGCGTCCGCCGCCGGTGGTCTTCTCGCCGCCGAAGGCGCCACCGATCTCGGCGCCACTGGGACCGATGTTGACATTCGCGATTCCGCAATCGCTGCCCCCACCGCTGCAGAATCTTTCGGCTTCGCGCACGTCGGTGGTGAAGATGCTGCTGGCCAACCCCTGGGGCACCTCGTTGTGCAGCCGCATCGCTTCATCGAACTGGTCGTAAGCCATCACGTAGAGAATCGGCGCGAACGTCTCGGTGTGCACGATCTCGGTCTGACCGGGCATGGCCACTATCGCCGGGCGCATGTACGCGGCGTCGGGTGCTTCGTCAGCGAGGTGTCGTTCACCGCCGACGACCACTGTGCCGCCTTCGGCGCGGGCTCGATCGAGGGCTGCCTCCATTTGCCTCATTGCGGTCATCGTGATCAGCGGGCCGACCAGTGTTCCGGCGTCGAGCGGGCTGCCGACCGGAAGGCTCGCGAAGGCGGTGCCCAGACGCGTGGTCACCTCGTCGAGCCGTGAGTTGTGCACGATCAGTCGGCGCAGCGACGTGCATCGTTGGCCGGCCGTGCCTGCTGCTGAGAAGGTGACGCCGCGCACGACGAGTTCCATGTCGGCGCTCGGCGTGATCAGCGCCGCGTTATTGCCGCCGAGTTCGAGGATGCTGCGGCCGAACCGTGCGGCGACGACTGGCGCGACCTTGCGACCCATGGCAGTGCTGCCGGTAGCGCTGACGATCGCCACGCCGTCGGCAGCGACCAGTTCGGCGCCGATCGCACCGTCACCGAGCAGAAGTTGGCAGATGTGCGCCGGTGCGCCGACCTTCGCGGCTGCCCTTTCGAGCAGCGCCTGGGTTGCAATCGCGGTCAGAGGCGTGAGTTCGCTCGCCTTCCAGATCACCGAATTGCCACACACCAGTGCGAGCGCGGCATTCCAGCTCCAGACGGCGACGGGAAAGTTGAAGGCGGTGATGACGGCCGTCGGTCCCATCGGGTGCCACTGCTCCATCAACCGATGGCCGGGTCGCTCGCTGGCGATTGTCAGGCCGTGCAATTGGCGACTGAGCCCGACCGCGAAGTCGCAGATGTCGATCATCTCCTGGACTTCACCGAGTGCTTCGCTTTCGATCTTGCCCACTTCCAATTGCACCAGTCGAGCGAGATCGGCCTTGTGCTTGCGCAGTTGCTCGCCCAATAGGCGCACGAGTTCGCCGCGCAATGGCGCCGGCGTGTCGCGCCAGGCTGTGAATGCGGTGTTGGCGCGGTCGACGGCCAACCCGACGTTCGAGTCGCCGGCGACGGCGCCAAGCGATGCACCGGTGATCGGGGTACGGGCGACGTGGGCGGGTGCGGACTTGGACAACGCGTTCATCGGGGGAGCACCGCACGCCAGCAGGGCGTCGTCGGCGAGGGAGGACAGGGTTTTGGTATCTGGGAAGCTCACCCGTCCATCGTGCCACGTGTAACCGGGTTTTGACCCTGGTATCAAATCAGATACCGCATCGGATACGCTGTCGGCGATGGATTCGGGAACGGTGGTCGCGGCCTTGGTGCTCCGGGCGAATAGGCGGTCCGCGGTATCGCTGCGCGATCTCGCACGTCGTGCGGGTACGTCGCATGCCACCATCGCCGCCTACAGGGCCGCGCGTGTATCACCATCGGTCGCCACCTTGGGGCGCGTCGCGCGCGCGGCCGGGGTGGAGTTGGAGGCATCGCTCGTTCGTTCGCTGCCCGATCGCGCCGCTCGCGCACAGGAGTTGCTCGACGTGCTCGACCTGGCCGAACAGTTCCCGGCGCGGCACGCTCGCAGGCTTGAGTACCCGAGGTTTGGCCGCGCATGAGCACGCTCGCCGACAAAGTCGTTGCCTTGCACGGCTCACTCGTCGCCGCGCGACTGCCGCACGCATTCGGCGGAGCCTTGGCACTGGCGTGGTGTACGCAGCGCGCCCGAGGCACGATCGACATCGACATCAACGTGTTCGTGGGCATCGACCGTGTCGACGACCTGTCGGCGGCGCTGCCTTTCGACGTAGTGGCCGCCGATCGCGACCTGCTACGCCGCGACGGCCAGGCGAGATTGTGGTGGGACACCACGCCCGTCGATGTGTTTCTGAACACCACCGGTTATCACGAGGATGCCGCGCTGCGTTGCCGCGTCGAGCACTTCAACGGTGCCGATGTCCCGTTTCTGGCGTGCACCGATCTCGCCGTGTTCAAGGCGTTCTTCGATCGCACCAAAGACTGGGCAGATCTTGAAGAGATGGCCATGGCTGGCACTCTCGATCGCGAGCGCGTGGTTGGCGTGCTTGCCGAGTACCTCGGTGTCAACGACCACCGAGTGGCCAAAGTGTTGGCGCTACCGGCAGCCCCTTGACGACGGCTCGTGAGGCGAGCAGTGTGGCGTTGGGTCGACAAATTGCCGTTTCGTCAGGGGCGCATCGTGCGAATCGCAAGTATCAATCCTCGAACTCGGGTATCGCTGGAGTTGGCCGTTCTGTTGACGGGGACAGCAACACTTTCGTGCACGGATTCGTATGAGGGCTCAGTGAGCAGTGACGGCAGCGCTTCGACAGTGATCGTGGCCGAGTCGACCAGCACCTCGGTGAAGGGGTTGGCGCTCCCAATCGGATTTTCTCTGCAAGGTGCCGTGACTATCAGCGTGTCGCTTCCTGCGGGCTTTGAGGAAACGCCCCTCGTCAGGGGAACGGTTGAGTCCCCGGATGGCTCGACTACCACCGCACAGTCCTACGGCCTCCCGCCCACCTACGACGAATCAATTGTTGTCTCAGTAACCACGAAAACGCACGCAACGGAGCGGTTGGTTTTCGACCCGAAGACCTCGTTCGAAACTCTGAATGATCTCCGGTCAGTGCCCGTCTACTCCTGGCATGACTCCGGCACTGCACAGGACGGCCTGGCATTTGAACTCAACGCAACGACGGTCATCTGGATCTACACGCGAAATGTTCCGCCCGAGGTAGTTCTCGCGATCGCCGCTGCGATTGAGGTGGCGCTACCCGCCGAGTGACGCCTAGGTCTCGTCACTGCGGGGCACGAACACTGCGCTGGCTGGGCTGCCACCGACGATTGCATCGGCGGCGAGGATCACCGCTGCACCGGTGTAGGCGCTTGTTTCGTCGGCGGGAAAGCGGATCAGCGACGGGTAGACGATGCCGGTGTCATAAGACCCATCGGCGCGGCGGTGCGGCCGCGTCCATTCGAGTAGGTCTGTGGCAGTGCTGAGGTCGCCGATCGCCGCATGCGCGATCGCGCACTCGGCCGTCTCGCTGGCCGTGATCCACGGCTCGTCGTTGACGCAACGGATGCCCGTGCCTTCCATCGCGAAGGCAGGCCAACCGTCGGCCAGACGGGCCTTGGCTTCCTCGCCGGTGAGCGCGCCGGCCAGCACCGGGTAATACCAGTCCATCGCCCAGCGATCTTTGGGTTCGAAGGCGTCCGGCCGAGTTGCCACCATGTCTGCCAACAGCAGACCAGCGGCCGCCCAGTCGGGGCGCGGTTCGTTGGTCAGCTCGGCAAGTTGGGCGCCGCAGCGCAGTGCATGCGAAATGCTCGACGACCCGGTGAGCAGTGCGTAGTCCCACGGCGTGGCTTCGTCGGTGCGCGCCCACAGAATC
>JACQZX010000073.1 GCA_016213665.1 Actinomycetota bacterium
AATCGGCTTGAAGACGCCGGCCGATTGCGCCAGCACGTGCCGTACGGCAACATCGACAACGGGGGTGCTGACCGGGCGTTTGCCGGTGCCCGCCAAGGCCGCGCCGCCGAGTAGTTCCGCGAATCGGAACGACGTGAGGAAGTGCACCGCCGCGATGCCACCATTGGCCGCCAGCCAGCGGCGAGCAGAGATGCCGACGGCATTGGAGTGAACGAGCACAGTCACCGGTGCCAGCGGATCGCCCGTCTGCGTGCGATCGATGGCGGTGCGCAGGGCTACCAGCGAGGGCGTTCCGTAGGGGGTTTGCAGCCGCTGTAACGCCATCGACTGCACTCTACGTAGGAGGTGCGCGCCGGTTCGGCGAGTCGTCGCTCAGTGAGTAGGCGCTCAGTGAGTCGTCGCAGCCGATTCGGCCCGCTTGCGTAGGTCGGCTACGGCGTGGGTCAATCCCTTGGGGTCGCGGTAGAGGGCACTGCCGGCCACCAGCACGTTTGCTCCGGCACGCACTGCTCCGGCCACCGTGGCGGGGCCGACCCCGCCGTCGACTTCGACATCGACCTTGGCAAGCCCAGCCGCGTCGAGCATCGCTCGCACCTCGCGCACTTTGGCCTCCATCGTGGAAATGTATTTCTGGCCACCGAAACCCGGGTTAACCGTCATGACCAGCACGAGGTCGACGAGATCGAGCACCTGGGCGACCGCGGCGGCCGGAGTGGCCGGGTTGAGCGCGACTGCGGCGGTGGCCCCGAGCGACGTGATCTGTGTGAGGGTGCGGTGAAGGTGGGTGCACGCCTCGACGTGCACGATCAGACGCTGGCAGCCTGCCCGCACGTACGCCTCGGCCATTCGTTCTGGGTGCAGCACCATCAGGTGCGCTTCGAACGGCACGCTGGCGAAGGGGCGGGCGGCCGCAATCACATCGGGCCCGAACGTGAGGTTGGGCACGAACTGGCCATCCATGACATCCCACTGGATGCGGTCGACCCCGGCGGCCTCCAACGCCGCGACCTCGTCCCCGAGTCGGGCGAAGTCGGCGGGCAATACGCTGGGAGCGATCTCGATGCCTGCCATCGGCCTGAGCGTACCGGTGTCTCCGTAGGCTCGCGGCGATGGCCGCAGCGTCGAACGTTAACGAGAACGTCAGCGAGAACGTCAACGAGAGCGTCAAGAAGAACGTCAACGAG
The DNA here is from genome assembly GCA_016213665.1 of Actinomycetota bacterium. GTDB lineage: Bacteria > Actinomycetota > Acidimicrobiia > Acidimicrobiales > Ilumatobacteraceae > UBA668. The sequence continues at coordinate 1,185 of JACQZX010000073.1, forward strand.
TTGGTACGGGCCGAGAAGTTGGTGGCCGGCGGCGACGCCTTGGGCAGACTTGCCGACGGCAGGGTCGTGTTCATCGCGGGTGCACTACCGGGGGAATCGGTGATGGTCGAGTTGCGCAGCGACAAACGCGACTTCGCTAAGGGCGTCGCCGTGTCGATCGTCGAGCGATCGCCCTCGCGGGTTGACGCCCCGTGTCCGCGAATCGCGCAAGGTTGCGGGGGCTGCGGCTGGCAACACGCGCTACCGGACGCACAGTTGCGGTGGAAGACCGATGTCGCTGCCGATGCCTTGCGGCGAATCGCCAAGTTGCCGAGTGCCGACGTGCGCGCCGGGGGAGCGGTCGATCCGTGGCGTTACCGCACCAGCTTGCGGTTGGCGGTGGCAAGCGACGGAACCATCGGGTTGCGCGCGGCCACGAGCCACCGCGTGGTCGCTATCGACAATTGCCTGGTAGCGCATCCGGCGTTGGTCGCGTTGTTGCCGATGGTGCGCGTGAAGGGTGCCGACGAGGTTTCGCTGCGGGTGAGCGTCGCCACCGGCGAAATGACCGCGTGGGCCGACACAGCGCGCGCGTCGATCGATGGCTTGCCTGCCTCGGTGAACGTCGGTGCCGGTGCGGTCATCCACGAGCTCGTCGCCGGTGTTCGCTTGCGGGTCAGCGCGGCGTCGTTCTTCCAGTCCGGTCCACAGGCTGCCGAGTTGCTCGTGACCTACGTGCGCGAAGCATGCGGTGACTTTCTGTCGGACTCGCACGGACCGCTGCTCGACGCGTACGGAGGGGTCGGGTTGTTCGCCGCAACACTCGCTGCGCCAACGGCGATGCCGGCGATAGTTGTGGAGTCGTCGGCCGCATCATGCGCTGACGCCAAGGTCAACCTCGGTGAGGGTGCGCAGGTGGTGCGGTCGCGTTTGGAGGATTGGCACCCGGAGCCCGTGCGACTGGTGGTGGCCGACCCCGCCCGCACCGGTCTCGGCGCCGATGGTGTAGCGGTGCTTGGCGCGACCCGTGCCGAACGGATCGTGCTCGTGAGCTGCGATGCAGCATCACTGGCCCGCGACACGGTGCTGCTGGCGACGGCGGGGTACCGGCACGGAGGGTCGACGGTTTTGGACCTGTTTCCCCATACCCCTCACGTAGAGGTGGTGACACGCTTCGATCTCGTCTGAAGCGACGGCTACATGGTTGCGGGTTACATGGTTCCGGGTTACATGGTTCCGGTTACCGATGTATGATACTTCCATGCAGATCACCATCACTATTCCGGATGAAGATGTGGATGAGATCGACAAGTTGGTTCCGCACAGCTACCGCAGTCGAGCCGAAGTCGTGCGGGTCGCGCTCGCTGACCTGCTGCGCGCCCGCCGGCGAAGGCTGATCGACGATCAGTACCTCGCGGCGCTGGACGCCGATGGGGTCGGCGGCGGCGAAGCCCCTGCAGCCCTGCGGGCGGGCGACCTTGAGCCCTCGTCGTGGGCGCAAATACCGTGGTAGCCCGTGGAGAGGTGCGTTGGCTCAATCTCGACAAGACTCGGCCGGTTGTGCTGCTCAATCGCGCAGCGGTTATCGATCGGCTGACATCTGTACTCGTTGCGCCATGCACCACACGCGTGCGGGGCTTGCCTACCGAGGTCGTCCTCGATGAGCGCGACGGTATGCCGCAACGGTGCGTCATCAGCCTCGACAACACGACGCTGGTAGACCGCTCATTGCTCGGTGCCGCCATCACTATCCTTCGGGCGGAGCGCATGGTTTCGGTGTGCGCCGCCCTAGCGGTTGCGGTTGGGTGCGACGGGTGACCGCGTCTGCGCGTTAGCGCAACGAACGCATCCTGCGCTCGACGCGTTGGAGGTACTTCTCCCGACGCTTCACCGATGAGCGATCGACACCGTAAAGCGCGATCCAATCTGTGCGTGCCCGGCGACTGCACAACACTCGTAACGAACGGCTGACGACACGCTTGCCACCTTCACCCTGTGCGGCGTTGATCAATTTCGATGAACCGTGGGTGGTGATCACCACTAGCCGACGAATGTTGCGCAGCAGTGGCGTGATGCGGTTGGCCCCTGGCGGTAACTCGTAGGCAACGCCGGCGACCCAGACCCGGTCGAACCATCCCTTCAGCATCGCCGGCTGGCCGCTCCACCACGTTGGATATACGAACACGAGTGTGTCGCACCACCGCAGGTTGTCGGCAGGTTCCGCAATCTCGGGCTTGGTCGCGGGTGGGTCGAGATGGTGGGTGCGTTCCCACGCAGAGAGTTCCGGCCGGAAGCCTTCGGCATACAGATCGGAAACACGTACCTCGTGACCGGCCCCGCGCAGTCCCGCCAGGGCGCGGTCGCGGGCCGCCGCCACGAACGAGTCGCGGTCGGGGTGACAGTAGACGAGGTAAGTCTTCACAGCGAACGCATCCGTCGCTCGACGCGCTTCAGAAACGTTGTTCGCTCGGCGGCGGTGGCGGTGTCGATCGCGTAGAGGCCGAGCCAGCGGCACCGCGTGCGCAATCCGCAGATCAGCCGCAGCGCCCGAGTCAGGGTTCGCCGACCGTTGTCGTTGATCGCGCGCACGTACAGGCGCGGCGAGCCGTAGGTGCTGATGCCGACGATTCGGCGTACGTGCTTCAGACCAGGTCGAACCTTTCCGGAATCGTCGAACACGAATCCGACCCCAGGCACCATCACCCGCTCGAGCCAGCCCTTCAGAATCGCCGGCAACGCGCTCCACCACGTCGGGTAGACGAACACCAATGCTTCGACCGACCGAACCAGTGCGATGTGTTCGGCGATGAGCGGATCGAGTACCGGCTGATCGCCGTGGTACGCGGTTCGTTCCCCGGTGCTCATCGCCGCGCGCACGCCGAGGGCATACAGGTCGAGCAGATCGACGGTGTGTCCGGCCGCGATGAGTGACCGGCGTGCCGTCTCGGCGACGGCATGATTGAAACTGTCGTCGTTCGGATGGGCGAGAACAACGAGCACTTTCAAAGCGTCACCTGCCACCAGCGACGTCGATGAATGTGCCGGTGACATAGCCGGCGGCCGACGAGACCAGCCACAACACGGCCGCGGCGACATCGCCGACGGTGCCAGCTCGTTGCATCGGCACCGTCGGGCGCAGGCGCTCGACGCGGCCCGGCGGCGCGTGTAGGTGGAAGTCGCTCTCGATAAGTCCCGGCCGCACACCGTTCACCCGAACTCCGACCGGGGCCAACTCTTTGGCGAGGCCGATGGTCATCGTGTCGAGCGCTCCCTTGGACGCGGCGTAGTGCACCCATTCACCAGGACTACCGAGGGTAGCCGCCCTTGACGAAACGTTGACAATGCTGCCGCCGTGCCCGCTGCGATCCGTGCGCATGCGCGCGGCCGCCTCGCGCGCACACAGGAACGCGCCCGTGACATTGACTGCCCACAAGCGGTTGAGCATCGGACCAGTAACCACGTCGAGGGGGCCGTAGCCGCCGGCGATACCGGCATTGTTCACCAGCACGTCGAGTCGTCCGAAGGTTTCTTCGGCGGCGGCGAACATTTCCAGCACTTGTGCCTCGTCGGCGACGTCGGCGGGCATCGGTTCGACCCGGCAGGTGTCGGTGCGTAGTTCAACGGCGATTCGCTCAGCAGCGTCGCCGGAGGTGTGGTAGTTCAGCACGAGGTCGTAGTCGGTGGCGGCGCCGCGCGCGATGGCAGCGCCGATGCCGCGTGAGCCGCCTGTGATCAACATCACCGGTCGCTTGGAAGTGTGGCTAGGCATGTCGTTGATACATGAGTCGTCGCCGCAAGACCTCGCGGACGGTGGGCCAGTCATGGTCGGTAATCGAGAACATCGCCGAGTCGCGCGCCTCGCCGGGGGTGCCGGAGTGGCCGATGCTCGCTCGGTGACGGCGGAGGATGCCCTCGAAGCGGGCACCGATGCGTTCGATGGCATCGCGGCTGCGTTGATTGGCAGCGTCGGTGCACAGCGCCACTCGGAACACCTTCCACTCCTCGAACGCGTGGGTGAGCAGCAACAGCTTGGCCTCGGTGTTGATCTGTGTGCGCTGGGCACTGCTTGCCAGCCAGGTACCACCGATCTCAACCTCTGGCGGGGTGTCGCGGCCGGTCCACCAGGTGACATTCATGAACCGAGTGCATCCGATGGGGGAATCGTCGCTGTGCCGCACCTGCACAAATGGCACCGCCAGGTCACGGGCGGCGTCGTCGAGAAGGCCGGAGATGTAAGCCTGCATCGCCGCCAAGTCTCCGGGAACCGCTGTGTGTCCATATGTCGAACGGTCCTCGCTGGCGGCTGCGACCAGCGCGGCGGCGTGGGACTGGGCCAGCGGCTGCAACTGCACGACCTCGCCGATGAGGGTGAACGGGTCGATGCGCATTCGGCCAGCCTTGCACCTTGTCGACATTTCTTGTCAAGACTGCGTTCAGATGACCCCCCCAGGTGGGGGGTTCTTCTCAAATCTGTGCGCTTCGGGCTCAAGTTCTTCTGGGAATTGTCGAATCGACCACTGTCGACGAATTCCCGTCGACTAGCGAAAGCCCGAAAAGGATCCCGATAATGCGTATCCCCAAGTCACCTCTTATTGCTGTGCTCGTTGGCGTTTCGGTTGCCGGTATCGCCGGAGCTTCCGCGGCCAGCCTCGGCGGGCTTACCGCCGGCTCGCTCGGCTCGGACGATTCCGTGATCGCCTCCTGCGACACCGACGGCATCACCATCGGTTATACAACTGCGTACGACGCCACCAACCAGGAGTACCGGACTTCTGCGGTCAATTTCAGCGGCGTGAACGCCGCCTGCAACGGCAAGGCCGCATCGGTCAGCCTGCGCAACGGCACCACTGCGTTGTCGACAGCCACTTCGGCCTCGATCACGGTCACTGCCGGCGCTTTCACCCTGACCCTGAGCAGTCCGATCACCTCCGAGTCGGTCGACGGAGTGTCGCTGGTCATCTCTGGCTGATCTGCGGAGATCATCATGCAAGCCCGATGGATTGCAGGGCTCTCGCTAGCTTTCGGCGTGTTCGCCGCCAGCTTGGCTAACGCCGCGACGATTGGCGGGCTCACCGCCAACTCCTTAGAGGCGTGGAACCAGGCCGGCGGCGTTGGCGCGCCGACGGTGCTGACCTGCGACGACTTTTCGCTATCGGCACCTACCGGCTCGGCGCTCAACACCAGACCGGTGCGAGCCGCGGCAAAGTGTGGAAGCGGCACATGGACCGTGCATCGCGGCACGTGGACAATTAGCTCGGGTCTGTTGCAGGCGTCCACGTCTGATGCCACCGCCACGATCAACGCCGGTCAGACGAACATCAGTGCACAGGCGACCATAACCAACGCCAACGGCGGCAGCCGGATCGCAGGCGTCGCGATTGACCACACGGGCGCAACTCGCATCTATCTCGTCGGCGCACTTTCCGGTCCTGGTACCGCACAACTGCGGCTTGTGAACGGGGGCACAGTGACGGTACTCGCGAGCGCTTCGGCGACCATCACCGCCACGACGACTGTGCGCATCACGCGCAACGGTGCGACTGTCACCGTCTCCGTCAACGGCGTGCAGGCACTCAGCTTCACGCTCACCTCCGCGCAACAAACGACTCTCGCTGGTGGCACTCGGGTCGGTCTGTACTGGAACTCTGGTAACAGCATTCGCTTCACCAACATCCTCGCTACCACGCCCTACTCGCCATGACTCGCCGAGTCCACTCCCGCTCCCGAATCCGTCAACTCGTCGACCTCGTCGCCCTGGCCCTCTGCGTCTTCGTCGCCTGGTACCTGTGGCCCAGCACGCTTGGCGGGTCCACCCGCTTCATCGTTGTTTCCGGCCGCTCGATGGAACCGACGTACGCGCCCGGGGAACTGATCATTCTCGACACCGACTTCTCGCCGGGAATCGGCGACACCATCGTCTACACAATTCCCGCTGGTGCGCCGGCGGCCGGGCAACCCATCATCCATCGCATCGTTGGCCAACGCGACGACGGCAGTTTCGTAACGCAGGGTGACAATCGCGACACGGCAGACTCGTTTGTGGTCACCCGATCCGACATTCTCGGCTCGCCCCGGCTCGCGATACCTTACGCGGGCGCGATCGTGGCCTTGGCCCGGACGCCGATCGCTGCTTCGGTCGCTATGGGGCTTCTGAGCACGATCGCACTGTGGCCGCGAAAACGCAGCGCGCCTGCGACCGTGCAGCCGCCCGAGGGGGCAGATACGACGATCGAGACCGAACGGCCGATCACTGATCGATGGTGCGCCGAAGACGACTGGTTCGAAGAAGTCGAGTTCACCCTTGAACCCGACTGGCTGAGTGACCCCGGCTTCGAACAAACGACGGTTCTCGCCGACGATGTCATCGCGGAAGCGGAGCGGTGGTTGCGGGAGCAGTTGCAGCCGATCAGCCTCGGTGCATGAAATGGCGCGTGCTTAGTTCACTTCGTTGTGCGCCCCCTGGGTTTCGAACCCAGAACCTGCGGATTAAGAGTCCGTTGCTCTGCCGTTGAGCTAGAGGCGCATCATGTGCAGCATAGGAGGTGCCGTTGTAGCGCAACCCACGCTGTTGTCGTGACGACAAAATTGGGGTGACCGACGGGGCTCGAACCCGCGACCCTCAGTACCACAAACTGATGCTCTACCAGCTGAGCTACGGCCACCATGAGAACCCGTAGTGTGCCACACCGCCTGTGCAAAACCACTGATCAGTTTTCGTCGGGTCGGCCGC
>JACQZX010000075.1 GCA_016213665.1 Actinomycetota bacterium
CGCGCGCCGAACTGCTGGTCGCGATCGTGGAGGAGGTAGAGCGACGCCAGGCGGCGACGCTGCGTGAACTTCCGGAGGATCTGGGGGATGCCTTCGCGGAAATGTGGGCCGACCTACGCCGACCGCAGCTACGCCCGTTCGAGCGACTGTTCTTCGAGTGCTATTCGCGAGCAGCCCAGGGAGAGGCACCGTTCTCTCGCATGGTGCCGGCCGCGGTCGATGGATGGTTGGCCGCCGTCGACGAACGCACCCACGGCAAAGCCGACCCGGCGATGGTGCGACTCGGCCTGGCCGTTACGCGCGGCCTGCTGCTAGACCTCGTCGCGACCGGCGACGATGCAGGGGTGGATGCTGCCGTCGGCCGCTTCGTGGCCCTCCTCCGGCGCTGACTCGGCGCACGAAGTCGCGAGTTCGCTCATGCCTTCAGCGTGTGTCGCGTTGGCACCAAGCGTAGAGCGCATCGTAAACGAACGAGGCACGCTCAAGCAGCCGATGGTCGTCGGACTCGACGTCGAGACCGCCGATGCCGATCGACAACAACCCCGGGCCGGCCGGGTCGGTGTCGATGTCGCTGTCGATGTCGGCGGCGTGCACGATCTTGGCAAGGCGCACGAGCGCTACGTCCGTGTTCAGATCGAAGTGGTCGAGGAGAACCTCGAAGCTGCACCTGTTGCCACGGTGGGTAAAGGTCGCGCCGGGGGAGTCGAAGCTATTTCCCTGCTCTCGTTCGGCGACCGCAAGGACGTCGGCTGCAGGCACATAGATGATCTCGGCGTCGGCGTCGATGAATTTGCGGATCAGCCACGGGCAAGCGATGCGGTCGGTCTTTGGTCGTTCCCGAGTGACCCATTTCATCGTCGGGACATTAGCTACCTTGTTGGCATGCAGGTGCTGCCGTGGTCTTATGTTGTCTTCGGGTCGCTGATCGGCCCGGCGGTTGGCGTGGCAGCTTTGTGGCTGCTTGGTGAGCGCCGCGTGCGGTCGCTGTCGGTCGCCGGAGTCGGTGTTTGCGCCGGCACCTGGTTGTGGAACTCGATGTTGAACATCCGCCACGCGGGTGTGATCGATGGCGATGTTCCTTTCAAGCCGTTTCCGATTTCCTGGCAGGACACCGGAACTGGTGTCTTCGCGTTTGCGTTTGCGGCGTGCGCACTTCTCGCTACCACCGAGCGCGATGAACCGGGTCGCCGCACACTCCGGATCGCCGGCATCGCCGCGCTGGCAGCGTTCGTTATGGACGTCTACACCTGGTGACACCGCGGGCAGTCGGAGCGGGTGACGGGAATCGAACCCGCATAGCCAGCTTGGAAGGCTGGAACTCTAGCCATTGAGCTACACCCGCGAACCGCCTCACGTTATCGGCAACGGTGGCGTCGAATCCGATCGGTCGGTTGGTCGCTGCAATTGGGCGCGCTGCGTCTCGGAATCCGAAAAGATCCAGCCCCAGAAACAACTTTGGGACGATCCAGCCCCAGAAGCCGTTGACAGCGGATGCGGCTTGTTCGGACCGACGACCCAATCGGCGAGCGCTCGCCGGGCATAGACTGCACCCTCACGTCCAGGAGGAATCCTCATGAGTTCAGGCACCATCGTCGGCATTGTCTTGATCGTTCTCGCACTGCTCGCGATCCTCACCGGCCTACGCACCGTCAACCAGGGCACCGTTGGTGTTACCACGATCTTTGGCAAGTACCGCCGCACGCTGCGGCCGGGCCTCAACGTCGTAATCCCGTTCGTGGAGAAGATCTTCCGCCGGATCAGTATTCAGAACCGCGCCATCGAGCTGCAGTTCCAGGCGATCACGGGCGATCAGGCCAACGTCTACTTCACCGCCATGATGGTCTACGGCGCTATCACCGACAGCGAGGAGACGATCAAGAACATCGCCTTCAAGTTCGTCAGCGAGAAGGACTTCCTCACTGCGCTGGTTCGCAGCGTGGAAGGCAGCACCCGTGGATTTGTCGCGACCAAGAAGCAGGCCGAGATCCTCGCGCTGCGCGGTGAGATCGTGAAGGAGGTGAAGGAGAACCTCGACCACGTCATCGAGACCTGGGGCTTCCACCTCATCGATCTGCAGCTCAACGACATCACCTTCGATCAGGCGATCACCACCTCGATGGCGCAGGTGGTGGCCAGCAACAACCTCAAGGCAGCTGCCACCAACGAAGGCGACGCGTTGCTGATCCGCAAGACCAAAGAGGCGGAGGCACTGGGCAACGCCGTGCGTATCGAGGCCGAAGCCGAGCGCACAGCCGCGCAACTGCGTGGCCAGGGCGTGGCCCTGTTCCGCGAAGAAGTCGCACGCGGTCTTGCGTTGGCTGCTCGCGAACTTGATGCCAACAGCGTCGACTCGTCGCTAATCCTGTTCTCGATGTGGACTGAGACGATCCGCCAAATGGCAGAGCACGGTAAGGGCAACGTGCTGTTCCTCGACGGCTCTCCCGAAGGGATGCAGGCGCAAATGCGCGATCTGATGGCGATGCAACAGCTGAATGTCGTGCACGACAAGCCCGCCACATGACGAGCCCTCTCACCCGACCCGACTCTGAACTAACCGAAACGCTGCCGGCACGCTGGTATCGCGACCCCGAAATTTGGCAACGCGAACGTTGGCCGATCTTCGGCAGCAACTGGATTCATGTCGCCTACGACCACCAGTTGCGCAATGCGGGCGACTATGTCACCGAGGATCTGGCCGGCTGGCCGATCTTCATTCGTCGCACCGACAGTGGCACACTGACGGCGTTCTACAACCTTTGTCCTCATCGCGCCGGACCCTTGGTGTTCGACGGCGAGGGTTGCTCGAAGAACCTGGTATGCAAGTACCACGGGTGGGCGTTCAGCGCCGATGGCACGCTGCTCAGCGCGCGCGACTTCGGCGCACCGGCGCCTGACAACATGGATCTCACCAAGATCCAGGTCGCTTCGTGGCGGGGAATGGTGTTCGTGTGCCTCAACCCGGCGATCCCACCACTGATCGAGTGGCTCGGTGACTTCCCGAAGGAGATCGAGAACGTCCCGCTGGAGAGCTACCGCTATCACAGTCGCAGCGTCCGCCGGGTGGCGTGCAACTGGAAGACCTACGGTGACAACTTCGTCGAGGGCTATCACCTGCCGACGACGCACCCGGCAATGAGTCGCGATTCGGATGCGTTGAATTACAAGGTCACCTTCAAGGGCGATCTCCGGTGGAACATCCACACGATGCCACCACGCGACGAAAGCACGTTCAGTGTGTTCGGCTACTTCTGGCCAACGTTTGCCTTCGACGTCTTCCCTGGTGGGTTCGCCATCGAGCGTTGGTTGCCGCGTGCTCACACCCACAGCGACCTGATCTTCGAGTACTTCTTCGCCGACGACGCCCGAGATGTCGAGGAGACGATCAAGTTCAGCGAGGAGGTGGCCGACGAGGATGCTCGCATGTGCGAACACGTGCAACGGAACCTCAATGCCGGTAACTACGACACCGGGTTGTTGAGCCCGAAGTGGGAGTACCCGCTGGGGGTCTTCCACGATCTCGTTCGCGACGCCGTCGGGCCTATTGATTGAACGGCAAGGTGCCTGAACGGCCCGTTTGACTGATTTGCAGGGCCTAGCTGGTCGGGGAGGGGAGACTCGAACTCCCGACCTCCCGCTCCCAAAGCGGGAGCGCTACCGCTGCGCCACTCCCCGGTAACGGTGATGCTACCGGGCGAGCGAAGTCAGCGAGTGCGGATAACAGCTACCGGGCACGAGGCGTGTTGGACCACAGAGCGGCTCACCGAGCCGAGTAGCAGTGCACTGAAGCCACCATGTCCGCGTGACCCGACCACCACCAGGTCGGCATCGGCGGCCGCGTCGATCACGGCTTTGGCCGCACTCTCCTCGGTGATGATCGACTGGCAGCGCAGTCCTGGAGCCAGTCCGTGCACCTTGACGACCGCCGCTTCCAGCGTGCGCATCGCATCGAGTCGCATCTCGTCGCGTGGTTCGCTGACGCTTGAACGACTTCCTACGTATGGATAGATCCAGCCGTGCACCAGCACCAATTCCGCAGAACTGCGTATCGCCTGTTCCACAGCCCAGCAGATCGCATTGTCGCTGCCTGCCGATCCGTCGATGCCAACCACTATGCGGGTGAGCGCGTAATCGGGGCGGCCGACGCCGTGCACCACCACCACCGGACACTTCGCGCGGTGGGCGGCGACAGTTGCGACCGATCCGAGAATGTCGCTCAATCGACCGGGGTGCCCGGTCGCACCGACGACGAGTAGGTCGTGCTCGGTGGCGGCGCTCACCAGCGCATACCCGGGTGCGCCGAGAACGGTGTCGCCGCTGACCTTGACGCTAACCCCCAGAGAGCGGGCAAGGTCGACGGCGCGTTGGTTGACGGCTTCCTCGTCTTTGATGATCGCATCCATGGTCGAGCCGGCGAAAGCACCGGCGCCGACCATTCCCGCTTCCACAGCGACGGGCAACTGAGCGCACGTGACGACGTGAAGCTGCCACTGCCTGCGGGCAGCTTCGTGTGCTGCCCACCTGAGCGCTTCGATCGAACCCTCGGAGCCGTCGACCCCGACCACAACACGCGCAGGCAGGTCAGCCATCACGTCACCTCTCTACGATCAGTGCGGTCACCATGTACCGCATGCCTTCGGGCGTTTCCGCGTGGTTGAGGATGTGGCAGTGCCATGCCCAGACACCAGGCTCCTGACCCATGTACAACACCGTGTACCGCTCGCCGGGCGCGATGAACACGGTGTCGGTGGGCGTCGGCTCATCCATTGGCACCCCGTCCTTGGCGATGACCCAGCCCGACGGTTGGTGCAAGTGCATCGGGTGTCCTTGCAGTCCCTCGTTGAGGTAGTTGACCAACATCACCTGACCGACGCGCAGCGTGTAGGGCTCGGTGGCGGGAAAGCTCTTGCCGTTGAGGCTGAGGCCGATGACGCCCGCATCGTTGAGCACCATGTTGACCTTCTTGTCGACCTTGGTGTAACCCTTGTCGATCAGCTTCTGCGGGATCGGCATCTCGTCGATCGTGAAGGCGCCGAACATGCCGTCGGGTATCTGCTCTTGTGCATTGTGGTGTGAGTGGTAGATGCCGACGGCGGGGCCTTGGGCAACGAACTCATAGATGTGTTCGCCGCCCGGCTTGGTCGGTGCCTCGGTGTAGGGATCGACACCGTCCATGATGTTGGGCACCTTGACGCCGTGCAAGTGCAACGAGGTGCTGTCGGGCAGCTCGTTCTTGAGGACCAGGCGCACCTTGTCGCCGGTCAGCACGTGAATCTCAGGGGCGGGCACGACACCGTTGTAGGTCCAGGCATCGACGAACTTTCCGGGCTCGACCTCCCACTTCACGATCTTGGCCACGATCACGTATTCCTTGGTGCCGTCGGGCAGCACCGTCGGCTCCATCACGTCGCCGCCGTGACCCTCGGTAACGGCTGGAAACTGTTGCGCGACACCCAGCATCAGCGCGTCCATTTGCGAGGCTGTCATCTCGTCGGTCGCAGCCGCGTGCTCGGTCGCGTCGGTGCTCGCGGTGCCAGTGGACTCGGTCACGACCAGCGTGCCCTTCATTCCAGCAGCCGCATGGCCGGGCTGCGGGCAGACGAACTCGTACGAACCGGCGGCGAACGGGCCGATCTCCCAGTCGAGTTCCTGGCTGCCCTGCACCACCGGACTGGTCAGGCCCAGGGCGGTGATCTCCATGTTGTGGGGGAGCAATCCGTCGTTGACCAGGTGGATGACGGCACCAACGGTTGGCACAGTCACAGTGGTAGGCGAGAACGAGAAGTTGTCGAACATCGTGACCGTGATGGTGGGCGGGGCACCCCCACCGTTTCCACTCGGAGCAGCGCTTTCGCCGCCGTCGTCGCGGACGCCGACAATGGCGACCACGAGTGCGGCGATCGCTGCTGCGAACGCGAACCAACTGACTATTGACCGATCATCGTTTCTCATGCCAGCCATCGTGCGTATACGTGGCCGCCGGCCATAGGGCACGGGAGCACAGCCGACCCGGGACCAAAGTCCCTGCTGCTAGCCGGCCATACGCTCGACAACCCGCAGCAAACGCTGCACGTCGTCGGGCTCGATGTAGCGCGAGATTCCGGCGCGCACGACGCCACCGTTGTCGGCCAGGCCGAGTTGATCGACGACCTCGACTGCGTAGTTGTGCCCATCCCACACTGCAACCCTCTCAGCAGCCAACGCTTGCGAGACCTCGGCGGGGGTGCGGCCGGCAACCGTAAAGGCCGCGGTTGGCGTGCGCCCGACAAGGTTCTGCACCCCCCAAACCGTCACACCGGCGATCGCCTGCAGGCCGGCGAGCAGGGGTGCGAACAGCTCGTTCTCCGCGACCTGGATGCGGTCCAAGCCCTCTTCGAGCAGGAAGCGGGCAGCGGCTTCGACTCCGGCGATGGCTTCATAGTTGGGCATGCCGGTCTCGAACCGCCGCGGCCCCTTGTCGTAGGACGGCCGCACCTTGAACACGGGCAGTTCGTCGAGCAACTCGGGTTCCATCCAGAGCATCCCGGCATGTGGGGCGTACCACTTGTACGGCGATGTCACGAGGGCATCGCAGCCGAGGTCGCTGATGTCGATGCGATGGTGGGGGGCGAGCGCGACCGCGTCGATGAACACCCGCGCGCCGACCGCATGCGCGGCCTCGATGATCGAGCCCAAATCGGGAGCGGTACCAAGCAGGTTGCTTGCTCCTGGCAGCGTGACCCACTTGGTGCGTTCATCGATGAGCGCGATCACGTTCTGCGGTGGCAGCTCCCCAGTCGCGGCGTCGAACGGTGCCAGCACGTGCTCGGCGCCCGCCTGGTCGGCTGCTCGCCGCCACGGCGTGATATTGGCATCGTGATCGAGACGAGTGCCGACGATGCGGTCGCCGTCGCGGAGCGTGGCCCCGATCGCGCGCGAGATGGCGAATGTGATCGAGGTCATGTTGGGCCCGAACGCGATGCCGGCGGGATCGGCACCGAACAGCCGCCCGACCGCGGCGCGTGCGCGATCGACGAGTTCGTCGGCCCGATGCGCGGCATCGAAGTGGCCGCCTCCGCATCCATTCGATCCGTCCGACAACCAGTTGCTCATCGCCGTGATGGCGCTGTCGACAACCTGTGTGCCCGCGGGTCCGTCGAAGCGCGCCCAACCATCGGAAACGCCCGGGAATCGGTGACGCAACGACCGCACGTTTGAGTTCTAGTCGGTGACTACCAGCGTGCCGGTCATCGAACCGTGGATTCCGCACACATATTGATAGGTACCAGCGGTCGAGAAGCTCTGCGAAAAGGTCTCGCCGCCATCCAATGGGTCGCTGTTAAAGCTGCCGTCGGTGCCGACGATCGAATGGGCAAAGCCATCGGTGTTCGTCCAAGTGACGGTCGCGCCGACTGCAACGGTGGTTTCTTGAGCTTGAAAGGTGAAATCGCTGATCGTGACGCTGCCAGGCTCGGTCGGCGAAGCGGTCGTACCGGTGGAATCCTGTGCCCACAGCAAGGCCAGGGCGAGGCTGCCGACGGCGACGACTCCGGCGCCGGCCAAACCGATTCGCCGCGGCAGACCACGGCCACCACCGAGGCGGGGCAGGAAGGAAGCGCTCAGCAGAACGACAGCAATCACTTCCACGACGAGAGCGATGATCGCCTGCGGCGACGGGTTGAGCCCGGTTTCGCGCAATCCGAAAACACCGTCGCCACGACGACTGAGCGCGAACGCACCAAGTGTGCCCAGCGCGACGCCGATCCCGCTCAGTCGCAACAGCGCATCGCGACGCAGGACCAGAGCGGCGGCAATAAGGACCGACGAGACCCCGTTGACCACGAAGGATCGGCCGAGGTTGGCGTCGGGCAGCGAGCGGTAGCCGTCGAAGTACAACTGGATGTGCACCAATCCACCGACAAGCAGCGCGATTGCGGCCGCCAATCGCGTTGCTGTGGCCGTTGAGTACGACGTTGAGGTGCCAGTTACCAGATCATCGCGTGTTTCCATGTATCCCTCTCTGAGATTCGTTCGCCAACCGTTCGGAGCCCGCCGGTGCGCAGATTGGTCGCCATCAATCAGCGTGTCGCGCGCCGCCTATTTGGCCGCCTTGGCCAAGCGCTTGGCGGCCTTGCCCGTGGGGGCGATGTTGCGTTGATCGAGGTCGCCCATTTCAACGCCGTTGACGAAGAGCACGCGGTACCGCTGCCAGTTGAAGCCGTTGGCGAGAATCACCTTGCCCTCGGTCCCGCGCGCAACTCCGTCGAGATCGACGGTGCTCACGACTCGGTCACCCATGCGCAGGTCGAGTTGGTTGGCGTGCGGTTTCGCCAGGCTGTGCGGTTTCCAGAACGTCATGTGGCATAGTCTGCCCGGCGCGGGCGGGTCGACGTGCAATCGGCAGGAAATCTGGAGGCGACGGTAGAGTCGTCGCTCTGTGAAGAGCACGATCGCACCGGCCGACGACACCCGCGTCCTGTCTCAAACCGACGCATCCCACGACGGCGGCGCCGACGCGGCCGTCAGCGACGACGCGGTGCGCTCGCCGCGCCAACTGGTGCGGCTTTCAGTGGTGATCGACGAGGCCGAATTCGACCGCGACATCGACCAGGCATTTCGTAAGATCGGCCGCGAGGTCAGACTGCCGGGCTTTCGGGCAGGCAAGGTGCCGCGCAAGGTGCTTGAAGCGCGCATCGGCCTCGCTGCTGCACGCGAGGAGGCACTTCGCGACGCGGTGCCCAACTATCTCTCACAGTCGGTACGCGAGCACGACATCGATCTGATCGCCACTCCCGAGGTGGAGATCATCAGTGGCGCCGAGAACGGTCCGGTGTCGTTCGACGCCCTTTGCGAGGTGCGCCCAGTCATCACATTGCCCGGCTATACGGGGCTGCGGGTCGAAATGCCCAGCCCCGTCGCGTCCGACGCGGAAGTCGACGAGGCGATCGACGCCGAACGTCGCCGCCACGGCACGCTCACCGACGTCGATCGGCCGACGGCGATGGGTGACCACGTGACGCTTTCCCTCGCGGCCACCCGCGACGGTGAGCCGGTGCCGGCATTGAACACCGAGGATTGGCTCTACGAGGTCGGCAAGGGCTGGGTCGCCGAAGGATTCGATGAGCAACTGGTCGGTGCTGTCAGCGGCGCGGAACTGTCGTTCACCGCCAATCCCTCTGGCATGAGCGAACCGGCCGATTTCGTCGTCGGCGTCGGGAATGTGCAGGTCCTCGAGCTACCCGAGGTGACCGACGATTGGGTGGCGGAGAATTTCGGGGAGTTCGACACCGTCGAAGCCTGGCGTACTTCGGTCGCCGAGCGCATCGCTACGGGCAAGCTAAATCAGGCCCGCAACGTTTTCGTCGACCGGGCGACATCGGCGCTCGCGCAACTCACGGACATTCCGGCGCCCGACAGCATGGTGAGCGGCGACCTGCAGGCCAGACTGCAGAACACCGTGCAGCGCTTTCAGGCGCAGGGCATCAGCATCGACCAGTGGCTGTCGATGACAGGCCAATCCGCCGACGACTTCATCGCCGCCCTGCGGGAGCAGTCGCTGAAGTCGGTGAAGGTGGATCTGGCGCTTCGGGCGGTCGCCGCCGCGGAAGCGATGGAGGTCACGCCCGACGATCTGAGCGCCGAATACGCACGCATCGCCGTGTCGGCGCGGCAGAAGGCGACCGAGGTTCGCAAGGCGTACGAGAAGAACGATGCGGTGAGCGATCTGACAGCACAGATGCTCAAGAACCGCGCCCTCGATTTCGTGCTCGAACATGCCGAGATCGTCGATGAGACCGGTGCACCGATCGACAATCGCCTGCTGCTCGGCGACCATCACGACCACGACCACGACCACGACCACGACCACGACCACGACCACGACCACGATCACGAGGGGCACTGAGCATGGACGACCGTTTCAGAATGTCGGGATACACGATCCCCAGCGTCATCGAGCAGACCAGTCGCGGTGAGCGGTACTCCGACCTGTACAGCCGACTGCTGCGCGACAACATCATCTGGCTCGATTCCCCGATCGACGACGGCACGGCCAGCCTGACGTGCGCCAAGCTGGTCTACCTCGAAAGCGAAAACCCCGACAAGGACATCAGCCTGTACATCAACAGTCCCGGGGGCGACATCACCGCCCTTTTCGCCATCTACGACACGATGCAGTTCATCAAGAATGACATTGCCACGATTTGCCTGGGCCAGGCGGCGTCGGCGGCGGCCGTGTTGCTGGCCGCCGGCACCAAGGGCAAGCGGATGGCTCTGCCGCACAGCCGCATCCTCTTGCACCAACCCCACGGTCAGGTCGGTTACGCCCAGGTCACCGATCTCGAACTGGCGGCCAAGGAAATGCTGCGCATGCGCGACCTGATGGAGGAGCTACTGGCCCTGCATACCGGTCAAACCATGGAACGAATTCACGCCGACACCGACCGGGATTTCGTGATGGAAGCATCCGAGGCCCTCGCGTATGGCATCATCGATGATGTCATCACGTCGCGCGATGTCGTGGACCGCACCGGTCCCATCCGCTGAGCGCGCCGGGGCGTAGCTGTCGTAGGTGAGAGGGAGGGATGCTGCCGTGGCCAAATTCGGTGAAACCGGAGAGCTGCTGAAGTGCTCGTTCTGTGGCAAAACCCAGAAACAGGTCAAGAAACTGATCGCCGGCCCCGGTGTCTATGTCTGCGATGAGTGCATCGATCTCTGCAACGAGATAATCGAGGAAGAGCTCAGCGATTCCGGCGAGCTGCACTTCGATCAGCTGCCAACGCCACGCGAGATCCGCACATTTCTCGACGACTACGTGGTCGGCCAGGATGATGCCAAGAAGATCCTTTCGGTGTCGGTCTACAACCACTACCGACGGATCCAATATCAACAGAGTGCCGGCGTCGGGCGCCGGGAAGACATCGAACTGCAGAAGAGCAACATCTTGCTGCTCGGTCCCACCGGTTGCGGTAAGACCCACCTGGCGCAGACGCTCGCACGCTTGCTGAACGTGCCGTTTGCTGTCGCCGATGCCACTGCCCTCACTGAGGCCGGTTACGTCGGCGAGGATGTGGAGAACATCCTACTGAAGCTGATACAGGCCGCCGACTTCGATGTTAAGAAGGCCGAGACCGGCATCATCTACATCGACGAGATCGACAAGATCGCGCGCAAGAGCGAGAACCCTTCGATCACCCGCGACGTCAGTGGCGAGGGCGTGCAACAGGCGTTGCTCAAGATCCTTGAAGGTTCGGTGGCATCGGTGCCGCCACAGGGCGGACGCAAGCATCCGCATCAGGAATTCATCCAGATCGACACAACCAATGTGCTCTTCATCTGCGGGGGAGCGTTTGCGGGACTCGACTCGATCATCGAGAACCGAATCGGAAACCGCGGCATGGGTTTCAACGGCATGGTTCGTAGCAAGGCCGATCGCGATCCCGGCGAATACTTCGCGCAGGTTCAGCCCGAAGACCTGCTGAAGTTCGGCATGATCCCCGAGTTCATCGGGCGGCTGCCGATGGTAGGTGCCGTTCGCAGCCTCGACCGAGAAGCGCTGATCAAGATCCTCACGGAGCCAAAGAACTCACTGGTGAAGCAGTATCACAAGATGTTCGAGTTCGAGGAAGTCGATCTCGATTTCACGCGCGAAGCATTGGAAGCGATCGCCGACCAGGCGTTGCTGCGTGGTACCGGTGCCCGTGGTTTGCGGGCGATCATGGAAGAGGTGCTTCTGAACACGATGTACGAGCTTCCCGGGCGCAACGACGTCGGCAGCGTCACTATCGATGCCGAAACAGTTCGTACGAAGGTGAGCCCGGCGCTTGTGCCGCGCGAAGCGGCTGTGAAGCGTCCGCGTCGCCAGGCCAGCTGACGCCGCGGGAAACCGCCATCGTGGAAATGACTCAGCCTTGAGCTACGCCGACGCCCTCGCCTACCTTGACGCGCACTCGAACTACGACTTGACCGGTCGCATCACGTCACCGACGCTGGACCGGATGCAGGTCCTGATGAACGCAATGGGCGATCCGCAGCTGGCTTATCCCGTCATCCACATCACCGGCACCAACGGCAAGGGCTCGACCACGCAGATGATCACCCGTCTGCTGCTGGCGCATGGTCTCGCGGTCGGCACCTACTCGAGTCCACACCTCGAACGACTGAACGAGCGCATCACTCGCAACTGCGAGCCGATCGATGACGACGAATTCGCCGAGCAAGTTGCCGCCGTCGCCGACCTGGAGGCGATTACCGGAGTGCGACCCAGCTACTTCGAGGCGGTCACCGCGGCGGCGTTCCGTTGGTTCGCGGACATTGCGGTCGATGTAGCGGTGGTGGAGGTTGGGCTGCTGGGACGCTGGGACGCGACCAACGTGTGCCAATCGCAAGTTGCCGTCGTTACCAACATCGCCGTCGATCACACCGAATACGCCGGACCCACCACGCGTCACATCGCCACCGAGAAGTCGGGAATCGTCAAACCGGGGAGTGCCGTTGTCATCGGCGAAACCGAGCCGTCGCTGGCGGCCATCTTCGCGGAAGCGGGCGGTGCCACCAACTTCTGGCGCGGGGAAGACTTCGATGTCCTCGAAAATCAACTGGCAATCGGCGGACGATTGGTTGTTCTCCGAACTCCGACGACTGTGTACCCCGACGTGTTCGTGCCGTTGCACGGACGGCACCAGGGAGACAACGCCGTCGTTGCCCTGACCGCCGTCGAGGCGTTCTTCGCCGCGCCGGTGCCGGGCGACTTGGTGATCGAGGGTTTCGCCGAGGTCGTGATGCCCGGGCGCTTCGAGGTGATGGGACACCAACCACTGGCGATCATCGACGGGGCCCATAATCCTGCGGGGGCCGACGTGTGCGCCTCGGTGTTCTTCGACGATTTCGATCCCTCGGGCCGACGAATTCTGCTGGTCGGCTTCCTGCTCGGACGCGACCCGCGCGAAATGCTTGCAGCGTTGCGTGCCGATGAGTTCGATGTGGTGATCACGTGTACGGCACCATCGTCGCGTGGCATGCCGGCGACCGAGATCTCAAGCGCCGCCCGGGCTCTCGGCTGCGACGAGGTGCTGGAGATCGAGTCGCTGGAACGAGCCATTGACCGGGCCCTTTCGATAGCGGGGCGCGACGATGCGGTGCTGATAACCGGTTCGCTTTACGTCATCGGTGGGGCGCGGCCGTATCTGCGCAAGATCCTGTAACGGCCACGCCATCTGCGCGTCGGCAATCAACCTCACCAAGCTTTACGAAAGATTGGGAGCGGCGGTAGCCTCGCTGGCGATGTCTGATCGAACCCTGGTACTGCTGAAGCCCGATGCCGTCGAGCGCGGCCTGATCGGCGAGATTCTTGGGCGCTTCGAGGCCAAGGGTCTCGCGCTGGTGGCTCTCGAATTTCGTGTGCTCGACGCCGCCATCCTCGCTCGCCATTACGCCGAACACGTCGGCAAGGGGTTCTACGCCGACCTGGTGAAATTCATGAGTCGCGGACCGGTAGTGGCCGCAGTTCTGGAAGGACCGGAGGACACTTGGGAGGTCGTGCGCACGATGATGGGCGCCACCAACCCCCGCGTCGCCGCTCCTGGCACCATTCGCGGCGACCTTGGAACGCTGTTCACCGAGAATCTCGTGCACGGAAGTGACTCCCTGGGTGCTGCCGCCCGCGAGATCGAGACCTTCTTCCCGAACCTGTAACAATTCGGACAGCCGCTAGACTGCCGTTTTGATGTGGGCCCCCGGCGGTACGCCGCCCGGTGGTCGCGAACCGTCAGCGCAGATAGGAGGTTGGTGATGGCGAAGAGCAACCCGCTGGCGCTCGGCCGTGACCTCGCCATCGATCTGGGCACCGCCAACACGCTCATTTACGCCCGCGGACAGGGAATCGTGCTCAACGAACCCTCTGTCGTAGCTATCGATATCACCGACGGCCGACCGGTCGCGGTCGGTTCCGAGGCCAAACGGATGATGGGTCGCACGCCCGGCCGCATCAAGACGATTCGTCCGCTGAAAGACGGTGTCATCGCCGACTTCGAGGTTTGCGAGAAGATGCTGCGCTTCTTCATTCAGAAGGTGCACGCCAGCCGGTGGAGCAAACCACGCATGGTGATCTGCGTGCCATCGGGTATCACCGGGGTTGAACAGCGTGCGGTGCAGGATGCGGCCGAGTACGCCGGCGCGCGCAAGCCCGTGCACATCATCGAAGAGCCGATGGCGGCCGCGATCGGCACCGATCTTCCGATCCACGAACCGAGCGGCAACATGATCGTGGACATTGGCGGCGGAACAACCGAGGTCGCGGTGATCTCGCTCGGCGGCATCGTCACCGCGCAATCGGTTCGGATTGCCGGCGACGAGCTGGACGAGGCGATCATCCAGTATCTGAAGAAGGAATTCTCGCTGGCTGTTGGCGATCGCACCGCGGAGGAAGTAAAGATCCACATGGGGTCGGCCTGGCCGCTCGACGAGGAGTTGACCGCCGACATCCGTGGTCGCGATCTCATCACCGGTCTGCCGCGCAGCATCGCACTCACCACCGAACAGATCAGGGAAGGTCTCGCGGAACCTGTCACTGCCATCATCGATGCGATCAAGTCGACGCTCGACCGCACACCGCCGGAACTCGCGGCCGACATCATCGAGCAGGGAATCACCATCACCGGTGGCGGTGCGCTCTTGGCCGGGTTCGATCGCCGGCTGTCGCATGAGACCGGCATTCCCGTGAACATCGCTCGCGATCCGTTGTTCAGCGTAGTTATCGGATCCGGCCGCGCCCTCGAGAACATCGATGCCATGCGCGGGTTGATGTCACTCGGCGGCGACGAATAACTCGATTGGCGCCACATGTTCTCGTCCTTGAGCCGCCGCCGTGTGATTCTGCTGGTCGTGCTGAGTTGCCTGCTGCTGATCACGCTCGACAAACGCGGTAACCCGGTGATCGACCGCCTGCGTGGCGCGTTCGCCACACTGGTGATGCGCCCTGTCGACACTGCTACTGAAGCTGTGGTCCTGCCGCTTGAGCGCGCGTGGAACGGCATCGTGAATTACGACGAGATGAAGCGCGACCGCGACAATCTCTACGATCAGGTTCAACACATGAAGGGCAACGATGTCGAGGCGCAGACCGCGATTCTCGAAGCGCGCGAGTTGTTTGCGATCACGGGGCTCGCCGCTCAGTTGGACTTCCAATCTGTGGTCGGGCAGGTCGTCGGTGAGTCAGCCAGCAACTTTCAGAATACGGTCGAAATCAACGTCGGGTCGCGGCGCGGCGTGAAAGTCGGGATGCCCGTCACCGATGGTGCCGGCATCATCGGCCGCATCACCAAAGTGTTCCCCGACCAGAGCATCGTGCTACTGGCATGGGACCCCTCGTACGGCGTATCCGCACAGATTTTGGCGACTCCGGAGGAGGTGGCGGAGGAGATCTCCACGCGCGTCACCACCCCGTCGGGTGCCTTCGAGGACGAAGTGGGCACGACCACCTCTACCACCATCGATACTCGACCATTCGACCCGCCCGACCCCGCGCGAACGACAACCACTACCACCCCTGCCTCGACCACAACCACCACGACGACAGCGCCGCAGATCATTCGCGAAACCGGCGCGATCGAGGGGCAGGGCAGTGATCAACCACTCATCATGCGTTTCACCGATAGTTCCTCGGCTGTGACCACCGTTCGCGTCGGTTCGCTCGTCGACACCGCCGGCGGTAACAGCAGCCTGGCACCGCAAGGAATTCCGATAGGCACCGTCACGCGAGTGGTGACCGAGACGGGCAGCAGCAATGCCGTTGTCGAAGTCACGCTGCACGCCAACCTGCGCCGGCTCAACTTCGTCGCGGTCGTACTCTACGAACCCAATCCGGAAGCGATCGGTCGCTGACCAGTGCCTTCGGTCCTGTTCGGCCCGGCGCTGCGCATCCTTCCCGTCGGGCTGTTTGCACTCTCGCTGCAAAGGTTGTTCTTCGCTCGGCACCCGCTGCACGATGTGAAATTGCAGTTCGTGCTCGCGGTGGTAGTTGCCGCAGGCGTGGTCGGTGGTCCCGACCGGGGGGCGGTCGTGGGGTTCGTGTTCGGGCTGCTCTACGACCTCTCCGGAACGACGCCGCTGGGATTGGTGGCGCTGGCCTATGGGCTTGGCGGAATGTCCGCTGGTTACGTGCACAGCCGGGTGCCGGAGCCGCAGTGGTGGTTGGCGATGATCTTCGCCACCATCGGAGCGGTCATCGGCGAACTGACCGTGCCCTTGGCGGAGCAAATGGTTGACGACGGCGGTTGGATCACCGCCCGACTCTTGGAGGAGATTCCTGTCGTTGCGGTTACTGCCGGGTTGATGTGTCCGGCCTTGATGCCGGTTTGTCGCTGGATGGTAGGCGTGAAGCGCAAGAAGTGGAAGGTGATTACGGAGTGACCGGCCGACCCGCCACAAATTTCGGCTGCCCACAGGCAACAATGGTGCAATGGCAGTAGATAAGCGCTCCGCCCGCCTGGGCGTGCTCGCCACTGTGTCCTTGGTGCTGATGGGTGTGCTCGGTGCGCGCCTGTGGTTCCTGCAAGGTGTCAGCTCCGAGGAATACGAGCGCAAGGTGGTCTCTGCCAAGTTGCGCACCGTGTACATCCCGCCGGAACGAGGTCGTATCTTCGACACCGATGGCCGGATCGTGGCCGACAACCACGAGATCCTCACGGTGACGGTCGAGTGGGCGACCGTGCGTCGCTTGAGTAACCGCAAGGCGTTGTTCGAGCGGTTGTCGGGTCCACTGGCGACCCCGTTCGATGACCTGATGCGTCGGTATGAGCCTTGCTACAACCTCGGCGCCGAATTCCTCGACGACAATGGTGTTTGCACAAAGGGGCAGCTCTACGACTCACTGCTTCCGCTGCCATTGAAGGAGGATGTGTCGGAGGAAACCGTCGCGTTTCTGCTTGAGCGCGCCGAGGACTATCCGGGGGTTGACGTCGCGGCGCAGTACAAGCGCGTTTATCCGTACGCGCCGCTGGCATCACACGTCATCGGATTCATGGGAGCGATCTCGGCGGAGCGGCTAGGTAGTTATCTCGATCAGGGCTACAAGCGCAACGAGCGGGTCGGTCAGTTCGGTATCGAGTTGAGCATGGAGCGCGAACTTCATGGTCGCTGGGGCAAGAGGGTGTACGAGGTCGACGCCGCCGGCACGATCACGCGCGAACTCGAGGAACAACGGATCGAACCGGTCGCGGGGTTCGACGTGCAGCTCACCATCGATCTCGACATCCAGTTGTATGCGGAGCAGGCGCTGGAGACCGAGTTGCGCAAGCGCCGCGATCTGCCCGAAGACATCTACAACAGCGACTCCGCACCGCACAACCCGCGCGATCGGCTGAAGAACTTCGAAGAGCGGGTGTATGGAATCCAGTTACCCAACGGTGGTGGGCGGTTGGAGTTCCCGGAGTGGGTGCAGCACAAGGCACCCGCCGGCTCCGTCGTGGTGATGAACTACGAGACCGGCCAGGTGATTGCGATGGCCAGCTACCCAACGTTCGACAATCGCTGGATGGAGGCCGGCATCACCGGCGAGAAGTATCAGGAGCTGTTCCCGTCGTTCGAGGCCGATGGTGTGACGCGCATCAGCTCCGACGATTCGATCTTGGTCAATCGAGCCGTGCAGGGGAATTACAACCTCGGGTCGTCGATCAAACCGTTCATTGCGTGGAGCGCCATGCACGCCGGAATCCTTGATTCGTCGTCGGTCTTCGTGGACGAGGGTGAGTACACGCTCTACACGATCAGCCCCGAGAGATGCCAGCACAATGGTGGCGTTCAGCGATGCATCTTCAAAAACGCGACCAACAAGCGATCGCTGAAGCCGAGCCGTTACGGACCGTTGACCGTTGAGGACGCATTGGCCGTGTCCAGCGACGTCTTCTTCTACAAGATCGGCGAGGACATGTACTCGCAGAGCCGCCTCAACCCAAACGCGCCGAACCTGTTGAAAGCGAATCTGGAACGCTTCGGATTCGGAAAGAAGAGCGGCATTCGGTTGCCCTACGAGTGGGGTGGCCGTGTTCCCGACGACGCGGTCAAGAAGAACCTTGTCGAACAGGGGGTACTGGCCAAAGGGGAAGCGCCGCAACTGGTGGTCGGCGACTCGGTGCAGGTGGCGATCGGACAGGGGCTGATGGCCGCGACGCCGTTGCAGCTCGCCAACGCCTACTCGACGCTCGCCAATGGTGGATTTCTGCTTGAGCCGGCGATCGTGAAGAACATTTATGCCCCGCTCACCCCAGATGCCGGGCCGGCGATGGCCGACCTCGATGCGGGTACGGTGGTGAAGAGCTTTGAGCAATCGGTGGTCGTCGATTCACTGGAGATGCCCGAGGCCATATATCAGCCGATCATTCGTGGGTTGACCCGAGTAATCCGCGGCCCGGGCGTGTTGTCCGACTTCTACCACGAGACCACTGGCGAGAAGTTGTTCGCGGGTTACTCCGTCGACATTGCCGGCAAGACCGGAACCGTGCAGGGCACCGGCAAGTACCCCTGGAACGATTCGTCGGTGTTCGGCGCCTTCGGCCTGACCGCCATCGACGCACTGCACAGCCCGGTCCCGTACACGGTCGTCGCCTTCTTGGAGAAGAGCGGGTACGGGTCGAAGGCGGCCGCACCGGTGGTCAAGTGCATGTTCTTGGCCCTGACTGAGAAAGTGACGCTCGACCCGATCCAGATCTCCGACCCGCTCGACGTCAATTCGACCGAGGCCGCGCCGGAAGTCGAACTCCCGAGCACCAAATGTCTCGGCGGTAGCGGCGGCGCCAAGGACTGAAATGCCGATCGCCGTCCTGCAACGCAGACCGAACTCGGGTCTCGGAAATATTCGATCGAGTCCCGGGTCGCCCACTCGCAACATTGACTGGGTACTGATGCTCGCCGTCAGCCTGCTTTCGCTGATCGGTCTGGCCATCGTCTACACAGCGTCGAGAACGAAATTCGGACCGGGTGACACCGTGCCGTTCGGGTTCCAGTTCGTAACCCGACAGGAGATCTTCCTGATCGGTGCCGTGATCACGATGGTCGTAGTGATGAGCTTCGATTACGAGTGGTGGAAGGATCACGCCCGCTTCTTGTACGGCGTGACGGTGATGTTGCTGGTGCTCGTGCTGCTGGTCGGGGCGGTGAGTGGCGGCGCCTCGCTGAGTTTCGACCTCGGACCGTTGAAGATACAACCAGCCGAGTTCGCCAAGTTCACAGTGCTGCTCACGCTTGCCGGCTATCTCGCCGAGGACCGCAGCGACGAACTTCAGTACCACCGATTCATCGTCGGTCTCGCGATTGTCGGCGTGCCCATCGCGCTGATCATTCTGCAACCCGACCTTGGTTCGTCGTCGGTCTTGGTTGCGATGGTTATGGGCACGATGCTCGTCGCTGGGGCCAAGGCACGTTACATCGCATTGATCTCTGTGCTCTCGGCTTCGACCCTTGGTGCCGCGTTGGTCACCGGGTTGGTGAACGATTACCAGATCGCCCGATTCACTGCTTTCTTCAATCAGAACAGCACAGACGTGGCCCTGCGCGACTACGTGTACCAGGGCCGCAACGCGATTCGGGCATTGGCCACGGGAGGAATATGGGGCAAGGGTTGGTTGCAGGGATCGATCACCCGAGCCAAGAGCGACATTCCCGTTCAGTGGGCCGACTTTCCGTTCTCCGCGATCGGCGAAGAGTTCGGGCTGGTCGGCTGCGGCGTCGTCCTCGGCCTCTACGCGATCGTCCTGGTGCGTACCTGGCGCATTGCGCACCTGTCTCGCGACCTGCTCGGTACCTATATCTGCGTCGCCGTGTTCACGGTCCTGCTCTGGCAGATGTTCCAGAACGCCGCCATGACCTTGGGTGTGATGCCGATCACCGGCCTTCCATTGCCGTTCATTTCCTACGGTGGCTCTGGCATCGTGACCTTCTTCGCGCTTGTGGGCCTCGTTCAGAATGTGCACATGCGTCGGTACCGCTAGTGCCGCCATGGGTACGGGCCGGGCGATAGGCTGGCACGACATGACCGCTACCTGGGCCCACCTCGCGTCGTCGAATCCGGCGCCCACGGCGGATGATGGCCTTGACGTTCCTGCGCGGCAAACGCGCAGATTGATCAATTCGTACTCGACGCTGATGCCTGGGGTCGATCCCGGCGAACTGCGTTGTACCGCGCACCCCTGTGGAGCGCGCGTGAGAAGGGAACTCTGCAATGCAAGACTCAGAAGCCAAGGTCGATACCGACGAACTGGCGTCGGGTTCCGCCGCGACAGCGCCGGATACGGCGGGGTCAGCTCCGGCAACTGAAACACCTGGCGAGGTCGACGACTCAACTCCGCGCCCTGGGCCGCGGAAGCGGCGCCGTGGTTCGCGTGGCGGTCGTAACCGGAAGCGCCCAGCGGCCGCCGCGGCCGGGCGTGCGGGTACCGAGCCGACGCTTGACGAGGTTGCTGACGACCTCGACGACGACGATCTGCTCGACGACGATCTGCTCGACGACGATCTGCTCGACGACGACGAGGCTGTCGACAGTTACGAGGCTGAGAATCTCGGGTTGACTTGCGGCGCGGATGCGCAGCGCGCCCCCGACGAAGTCACGCCCGAGTTACCCGATCGAATCAGCGAGAACCGTCCGTCAACTCAGGCCGCCGACAAGGCACTCGTGCGCAAACCGCAAATCGGCGACACACGGCCGGGGGCGGCACCCCCGACTGGCGTTCGCGGCGGCGGCAGGAACGAACCGGCGAGCAACGGTGACGCTCGTAAGACCGGCGCCAAGGTGCCACGCGACGCTGGGAGCGCAACAGGCGGCCGCCCCGAAGGCAGCGAGGGCGCCAGGAAGAAGCGACGGCGCGGGGGCAAGGGTCGCTCGGGCGGTGGGTCCGGCGCTCAACGCCCGGAGGTTGCCGAGGCGGAATTGGATGCCGACGTTCTCGAGCGCCGACGCGGCCGCGAACGCAACGGCCGACCGATCGGCCGCTACCTGATGTGCGTGCAGGTCCGCCCGACGCTGACTCAGGTTGCCGTGCTCGAGGGACGAACCTTGATCGAGCATTACGTGAGCCGACCGGCCGACGACGTCAGCCAAATTCACGGAAACATCTATGTCGGCAAGGTTCAGAACGTGCTGCCCGGCATGGAGGCCGCGTTTGTCGATATTGGAACCCCCAAGAACGCGGTGCTCTATCGCGGCGACGTGCAGTATGCGCCCGAGGACATCGTGGAAAAGCAGCCACGCATCGAGCAGGTGCTGCGTTCGAAGCAGTTGATCGTGTGCCAGGTCACCAAGAACCCGATCGGTGCCAAGGGTGCCCGCCTGACGCAAGAAGTCTCGATGCCCGGGCGATTCGTTGTGCTGATTCCGAACTCGAACACCTACGGCATCTCGAAGCGGCTGCCCGACGATGTGCGCAAGCGGCTGCGGAACATCCTCGATCGGCTGAAGCCAGCCGAGCATGGCCTCATCGTGCGAACCGCGGCCGAACACGCAACCGAGCACGAGTTGCGCGCCGATATGGCGCGCCTGCTCGACGAGTGGGCAGCCATCGAGGCCAAGGCGAAGAAAGCTCAGGGACCGACGCTGCTCTACCGCGAACCGGAATTGGCGGTGCGGGTCATTCGCGAGGAGTTCAATTCCGACTACCGCGGCGTTGTGATCGACGATCAACGCCTGTTCGACGACGTGCACGGTTACGTAGCCGCGTTCAACCCCGAACTCGCCGACCGAGTCGAGTTCTACGACGCCGTCGAGGACGGTTTACCGGTCTACGAGCGATTCCACATACACGAGCAGTTGCACAAGGCACTCGATTCCAAGGTCTGGCTGCCGAGCGGCGGGTCGCTGATCATCCAACACACAGAGGCGCTGACGGTCATCGACGTCAACACCGGCAAGAACGTCGGTACCTCCAACCTCGAGGAGACGGTCTTTCGGAACAATCTCGAGGCCGCCGAGGAAGTCGCCAAGCAGCTTCGTCTGCGCGACATCGGCGGAATTGTGGTGATCGACTTCATCGACATGGAGATCCGCGAGAACCGCCGCCGGGTCGTCGATGCCTTCCGGTCGGCCCTCGCCCGCGACAAGACCCGAACGCAGGTGTTCGAGATCGGCGAGTTGGGACTGCTGGAGATGACCCGTAAACGCATTGGTGAGGGTCTGTTGGTGAGTTTTGCCGACCAATGCCCCGATTGCGCGGGCCGTGGCGTCGTCATCGACCATGCGCTTTTGGCCTAGTCCGGCAGTGTGAGCCAGCGGGGGAGCCGCTAGGATTGCGGGGCTATGTACGCAGTGATCGCATCCGGCGGGAAACAATCCCGTGTAGCCAAGGGCCAGCAGGTTCATGTCGAGTTGCTCGACGCCGAGCAGGGGTCGGAGGTTTCGCTCACCCCAGTGCTCGTGGTCGACGGCGACAGCGTCCTGGCCACGCCCGATCAGCTGAAGGGGGCTTCAGTCACTGCCAAGGTGGTCGGCTGGGCAACCGGACCAAAGATCGACGGCTTCACCTACAAGCGCCGCACCAACCAGCGCCGGCGCTATGGGCATCGTCAGAAGTATCACGTCATCGAGATCACCTCGATCAAGACGACCAAAGCGACGAAGGACAAGGGCTGAACCATGTCGAAGACAAAAGGTGGCGGGTCAACCCGTAATGGTCGCGACTCCAACGCACAACGGCTCGGCGTGAAGGTGTTCGGCGGCAGCAAAGTGAACGCGGGAACCATCATCGTTCGCCAGCGCGGCACGAGATTTCATCCCGGCGACAACGTCGGCATCGGTGGCGACGACACACTGTTCTCGCTGGCCGAGGGCACTGTTCAGTTCGGTGAGCGCAAGGGTCGCAAGATCGTCGACGTTCTGCCCGGTAGCTGAGTCGGCGGCGCCACTACAGGGGCGTGTCGATTCCGCGTGGCAGTCGGTCACGAGGCCAATCGAGCAGCAGCACTCCCTGTCGGCAAGCAAAGCGATCGGTCATCCCACCTACGTAGGCGACGGCCGCGTGCATCGCCGAAACATCACCTCGCGTGTGATCGTGGCCGTTCGGTAGCAATTCGGGATTGTCAGCGAAGTGCTCGACCAGCGCGCGCAATAGATCGATGACTGCTTTCGCCTGCGCTACCGACTCCGGTCGCAGGTAGATGCGCTCGTAATTGAACTTACGAAACTGCGCCAACGCCTCTGCCGGTGCCGCGACCATGCCGATTCGTCCACTCAGCTTGGCCGCGTCGATCATTCCGAAGATGAATGAGCCCAACTGCTCGCGGCGCGCAACTCCGCAAATCTTGCGCACCTCGGCAGGAAGCATTTCGGGAGTCACCACGCCGGCAGCCACCGCGTCCTCGAAGTCGTGGCAGACGTATGCAATGCGATCGGCCCAGCTGACCACTTCGCCTTCGGGTGTGGCCGGTGCCGGTCGACTCCAGGAGTGATTGCGAACGCCATCGAGCGTCTCCTCGCACAGGTTGAGCTCGACCAGGGTGACATCGGCGCCCCATACTGCGTGGTCGAAGCCCCCTGGAACGTAGGGCGCGAGGGCATCTTCGCTCGCGTGGCCGCCCGGGCCGTGCCCGCAATCGTGCCCGAGCGCGATCGCTTCCGTCAGTGCGACATTGAGCCCTAGCGCTCTCGACACCGATGTGGCCACCTGCGCGACCTCGAAAGCGTGGGTGAGACGAGTTCGTTGGTGATCGTCGGGAAACACGAAGACCTGCGTCTTGCCCGCAAGTCGACGAAACGCGGCGGTGTGCAAGATGCGATCACGGTCGCGCTCGAAGCAGGTACGCCACGCGTCGGGCGGTTCCTCGCTGGCGCGGTCGCCGGCGGCGAAGGCCTTGGTCGCGAGAGTCGCCAGCGTCGCGACCTCGCGTTCTTCGCGAACTTCCCTTGGAACGAGATCGTCACTTCCGGATCCGGCCCAGGAGTCGGCATGCGCGAGCGTGATGGCGGCGATGTCGTGACCCGGCCCGAAGCCCGCCATCGTCGCCGCCCACCGTTCGGCTCGTTCGTCGATCCCGGTCATGTATCGAAGGGTACCTGCGACCGTGCCATGCGAACAGGCCACCCAACTGGCCGACCGCGGCAGCCCCACCCCGACGGAGATATCGGCGACGGTAGCCTGACATGTCCTATGAGCGGGTTCGTCGACGAAGCGCAACTGAATGCACGCGGTGGCGACGGTGGCGCCGGCTGTGTCTCCTTCCGTCGTGAAGGCCCGGTTGCCTTCGGTGGGCCTAACGGCGGCGACGGCGGCAAGGGCGGCGATGTCTGGCTGGTTGCCGACCGCAACGTTGCCTCGTTGCTTGCGTTCCGCGATCACCCGCATCGCCGGGCGGTCGACGGAATCCATGGCCAGGGGAAAGACCTCCACGGCAAACGTGGCAAGGATCTGGAGGTTTCCGTTCCGGAAGGAACCGTGGTGACTGACCTGTACTCCGGCGTGCTCTGTGCCGACCTTGCCCATCACGGTGATCGTTGGCTTGCTGCCGCTGGGGGCAGGGGCGGGCGGGGCAATGCCAAGTTCCTCTCGAATCGCCGGCGGGCACCGACATTCGCTGAACAGGGCGAGCATGGTGAGGAACACTGGCTGAAGCTCGAGCTGAAACTGATGGCCGACGTTGCACTCGTCGGCTTCCCGAATGTCGGCAAGAGCACACTGATCAGTGTCATCAGCGCGGCCAAGCCGAAGATTGCCGACTACCCGTTCACCACCCTCGAGCCCAACCTCGGTGTCGTGCGATACAACGAGACCGAGTTCGTGGTGGCCGACATTCCGGGACTGATCGAGGGTGCCAGTGAGGGCCGCGGGCTCGGGCATCGTTTTCTTAAACACATCGAGCGTGCCCGCGCGTTGTTGGTGATGGTCGACCTGGCAGCAATCGACAGCGTCGATCCGTACGAACAACAACGGGTGTTGCTGCATGAGCTTGCCGCCTATCAGCCGGAGCTACTCGACCGACCAAGGTTGGTGGTGGGCACCAAGAGCGATTCGGCGGTTCACGACTGGGAGGGCGAGCAGATCTCGGCGATCACCAACCAGGGCGTGCGCGAGTTGGTCGGCCGGTTGGCGACGATGGTGCACGACGCGCGGCGCGCAGAACCCGACACCGAGGGAATGGTGATCATCCGGCCCCACGCCGATGGAGCGAAGGTGGAACGGCTCGGCGATCACGAGTTCCGCCTTGTCGGTCGCCAGGTCGAGCGCATCGTGGCGCTCAACGACGTCACGACCCCCGAAGCGCTGTCCTACATCGATCATCAACTCAAGCGCATCGGAGTTCCGCGTCTGTTGACGCGCGCTGGGGCGTCGATCGGTGATGTCGTGCGCATCGCCGGCTTCAGCTTCGAGTATCGCGAGGACTCCTGAATGCGCGTCGTCGCCAAGATCGGCACTTCGTCGCTCACCGATGCTCTCGGTGTGATCGATGCGACGGTGGTCGACGCATTGTGCGATCAACTCGCTCAGCTGCGCGCCGGCGGTCACGAAGTGCTGCTCGTCAGTTCCGGGGCCGTATCCGCGGGCGTGTCCGCGCTCGGCTTGGTAGCGCGGCCGACCGACATCATCACTTTGCAGGCCATCTCGGCTGCCGGCCAGAGCCGCCTGATGGCGACCTACAATCGTTCGCTCGATCGACACGGGCTGGTCGCCGCGCAGGTGCTGCTGGTGCCCCACGACTTCGTCGATCGTAGGCAGTATCTGCACACTCGCCAGACGCTGGTGCGGTTGCTCGAGCTGGGTTGTATCCCGATCGTCAACGAGAATGACGCGATCGCCAGCGATGAGATTCGCTACGGCGACAACGACCGTATCGCTGCACTTGTCGCGCACAACGTTGCCGCCGATGTGTTGGTGCTGCTCACCGACACTCCCGGGTTGTTCACGTCCGATCCCCGGGTTGATCCCTCGGCAGTGCTCGTGGAGGAGGTCGCCGCCGACGATCCGCTGCTCTCAGTAGCTGCAACGGCCTCTGCCAACAACGTCGGCAGTGGTGGCATGTCGTCGAAGTTGTCGGCGGCGCGTATGGCGTCGTGGTCGGGCGTTCGTGCCGTGATTGCGCAGGCGTCGCGAGCGAACGTTCTGCTCGACGCCGTTGGTGGTCGCTCTGTGGGAACAACTTTCCTGCCCAGCACTCGCAATCTTCCCGCTCGTAAACTGTGGATCGGTTTCGCGACGAATGTCGAAGGTGCGATCGTCGTCGACGACGGAGCCAGACGAGCTCTCGTCGAGCGCAGCACTTCACTGTTGCCGGCAGGCGTGGTGGAAGTGATCGGCGACTTCGGCGTTGGCGATGTTGTCGAGGTGCGCGATCAGAACGGAATGCCTGTCGCGCGCGGGATGACGCTCGCCGATTCGGAAGTGCTACGCGAGGTCAAGGGAAAGCGCACGAACGATCTGCCTGCGCATATCGCGCACGAGGTCGTTCACCGCGACGATCTGGTCGTGCTCGTCTAGGTGGTTTCGTCAGGCAGATGCTTCGTGCTCGGCGCGCCCCGTAGTCGACTCTTCAGCTCCTGCAACTCGGGCGCACGCAGGATTAGCAACACTCCGAGGTAGACGGCGATGCCGACCACGCCGGAAACCACAACACGAAGTAGCGCCGCGAGACCCGCATTGCCGCCAACGACACGCGCGACGGCCCAAGCAGCCTCAGCCATGATCGCGGCGGCCAACGTCATGCGGTAGAGCGCGGCCAACAATGGTCGTAGTGGGAAGCCAGGGACCTTGTAGGAAAGTATCTGCAGCGTCCACAGCGCGGAGATGGCGTAGGCGATGGCAAATGCGGCTGCGATCCCGAGCACGCCGAACCGTTCGTAGAGCACAAATGCGAGCACGATGTTCAGCACGTTCTCGCCGAGGTTGATCATGTACGCCGTGCGCGCGTCGCTGTGGGCGTAGAAGGCGCGCAACGCAAACAGGTAGACAGAGAAGGCTCCCAAGCCGAGCGCGAAGCCGGCGAGCGCGCGGCTGGCCACCAACGCGTCGGCGCTGCTGTATTCGCCGTGTTGCAATGCCAGGCCGATGATCGGTCGTCGCAGCGCGAAGAGTCCGAAGCCGGCAGGGATGGTGAGCATTGCGACCAGCCGTAGTCCGAGGTCGGTGCGGTCGATGAGCCGGTCGCGGCGGTGCTCGGCGACGGCCTGCGACATTTCCGGCAAGAAGGTGGTGACGATCGACATGGCCAGCAGTCCGTGCGGCAACATCAAGAAGGTGAACGCGTTGGTGTATGCGGTCTGGTTTCCTTCGCCGCTGCGCACGAGGAGGTTCTGCACCACGATGATTGCCATCTGGTTGGCGGCGACGTATCCCAACGCCCAACCGGAGAGCTTGCGTAGTTGCTGCACCGCCGGGTTAGCGAACGCGGGCCGAAAACCTCGCGGCGCGCCGGATGCGAGCAACGCGGGAACAACGGTGACTGCCATGACGGCAATCCCAACGGTGGCACCCAACCCAAGGGTCCATCGCAGGCGATCATTGATGAGCACGTCGCCGAGTTCGGCGGTGGCGCCACCGAGCGCGCTAGGCACGAGCAGCAGCGAGAGGATGACGACCAGGTTCGATAACGCCGGCGCCCAGGCAGCAGCGAAGTACCGCTTGCGGGCGTGCAACTCGGCCGTCGCCAGTGCGTTGATACCGTAGAAGAAGATCTGCACGAGGAAGAAGGCGGCGAGAGTGCCACCGACCTCGTGATACAGCCCGAGGTCGACACCCTCGGCGGTAGCGGCTGCATACAGCCCGAACAACCATGGCGCAATGCCGACCGCAATAGCGGTGACCGCAGCCATCACGACGAGCGATACGGATCGGACTGCGACCTCGCCGGCTTCGTCGTCGGCGTGGCGGAGCTTCGTGAACAGTGGCACCAGTGTCGCCGAAAGCACTCCTCCGATCACCAGCTCATAGATCAGGTTGGGCGTCGCGTTGGCCTGGTTGTAGGCGTCGGTCAGTGATGACTTGCCGAGCACAGCGCCGAAGACCGCGACCCTGACGAGACCTGTCGTGCGCGATATCGCAGTGCCGGCGGCGACGGCGACGTTGGAACGGAGAAGTCCGCTCACGCGCCCGAACCCATGACGCTTCAGCGTATCGCGGGTCGATTGATGACTCCGTACAGCTCGAAAGTAGGCTTAACCCATGGCAGATCGATTCGAGAGCATTGACCAGGTCCGCGATGGGCTCAAGCGCGTCAGCTATCTGGCCGACGAAGGTATCGCCGGCGTGGTCTTCCTGGCCGATCGCCTCGGGAAGCCGGTACTGATCGAGGGTCCGGCCGGCACCGGGAAGACACAACTCGCCAAGAGCGTCGCCGAGTCCACCGGCTCACGGTTGATCCGCCTGCAATGTTACGAAGGACTCGACGAGAGCAAAGCTCTCTACGAGTGGAACTACAAGAAGCAGCTCTTGCGCATTCAGGCTGACAAGAACAGCGATGCATGGAGCGATGTTCACGACGACATCTTCAGCGACGAATTCCTGCTCACCCGTCCGCTGCTGGAGGCGATTACGGCCGATGACCCGGTCGTGTTGTTGATCGACGAGGTCGACCGTGTCGAGGTAGAGACGGAGGCGCTGTTGCTGGAGATCCTGTCGGAGTACCAGGTTTCGATCCCCGAGTTGGGCACCATCGTCGCCAAGCAGATCCCGTTGGTGTTCCTCACCTCCAACAACACTCGCGAGCTCAGCGAGGCGCTCAAGCGGCGCTGTCTCTATCTGCATGTCGACTACCCGGATATGGAGCGCGAGAAGGAGATCGTGATCACCAAGGTTCCGGGTGTCACCGACAATCTGGCCGATCAGATTGCCCGCATCGTGCGCAGCATCCGCCAGCTCGATCTGAAGAAGGCACCAAGTGTCAGCGAAACGATCGATTGGGCACGCACTCTGGTTCTGCTCGGTATCGAGCACATCGATGCTCAGCAGGCGAGAGACACGTTGCACATCCTCCTCAAGTACCAGAGCGATATTGCCAAGGCGGCCAAAGAGCTGTCCGTCGACAAGTAGTCAACGGTCCGACACCATGCTCGACCTCCTTGCCGGGTTCGTTTCCGAACTTCGCAACGCGGGTTTGCCCGTCAGCCTCACCGAGAACCTCGATGCGATGGAAGCGGTGCAGCACATCCCGATTGAGGATCGTGAGGCCTTCAAGTACGCACTCGGCGCGACGCTGGTGAAGAACAATGCCCACTGGCGAGCGTTCGAGACCGTGTTCGAGGTGTACTTCAGTTTGCGTGGGCCGGAGTATCGCATTGTCGAGGGTGAAACTGATGTCGATGAAATGTGGCGCGAGATGCAAGAGCAGATGCGCCAGGGCGACGGGAGAGGCGCCGATGGCGGTGGCCTCGACGGACTGACGCCCGAGGAATTGGCGCAACTGTTGTTGCAGGCGTTGATGAACGGCGATCAGGCGATGATGCGTGCCCTCGCCCGCCAAGCGGTTCAGCGGTTCGCCGGAATGGAACCCGGTCGACCGGTCGGCGGAACCTATTACCTGTATCGCACGCTTCGCAATCTCGATCTCGAATCGATGCTCGAAAAGCTGATGGAGGCCAGTCGTGTCGCAGCCGGTGAGCTGACGCCGCTCGAGGAACGGCTGGAACACGACGAATACAACGACCGCATCGAGCAGTTCAAAAAGGAAATCGAAGCCGAGATTCGCCGTCGGCTGGTGGCCGACCGGGGGGCAGAGGCAATGGCGAAGACGTTGCGCAAACCGCTGCCCGAAGATGTCGAGTTCATGCATGCCTCACGTGATGAGATGGTGAACCTCAAGAAGGCGTTGCAACCGCTGACCCGCAAGCTGGCCGCGCGCCTGGCGCGCAAGCGTCGCCACGGTCGCAAGGGCTCGCTCGATTTCCGCAGCACGGTTCGCCACTCGCTGAGTTACGGCGGTGTGCCGGCAGAGCCGAAGTTCAAGTACCCGCGACCGGCGAAGCCGGAGTTGATGGTGGTGGCCGATATCTCCGGATCGGTTGCGGCGTTCGCCCGTTTCACCCTCATGCTCGTGTATGCGATGCAGGGCCAGTTCTCGAAGGTGCGATCGTTCGTCTTCATCGACGGCATCGACGAGGTCACCGACTACTTCAAGGGCGAGGAAGACATCACCCAGGCAATTCACCGGGTGAACACCGAAGCCGATGTCGTTTGGGTCGACGGCCATAGCGATTACGGCCATGCCTTCGAGGTGTTCTGGGAGCGCTACGGCAAGGGGATCGGTCCAAAGACCACCGTGCTGCTGCTCGGAGATGCCCGCAACAACTACCACGCCAGCCAAGCCTGGGTAGTGAAGGAGATGCGGCAGCGGGCCCGCCACGTCTATTGGCTCAATCCTGAGCCACGCAGCTACTGGAACACCGGTGACTCGATAGTCGGCGACTACGGCACGCATACCGACGGGGTGTACGAGTGCCGGAATCTGCGCCAATTGGAAGCCTTCGTCGACAAGCTGGCATAACCGAGACGCCTTGCCGAGACGGAACACCGGGCCTCGCCGCACGGGCTACGATTGCTGCATGGCTAATCGGGGCGTATACGTCGAACATCTGCGCAGGGTGCAGCTCTTTGCAGGGCTCAGCACCAAAGAGCTTGAGCGCATCGCGGCCGCCGGGTCCGAGATCGATGTCAAGGCGGGCACAGTGTTGGTGACTCAGGGGCACGTCGGTCACGACGCTTTTATCGTGCTCAGCGGGTCGTTCGTAGTACGCCGCAATGGCCTAGAAGTCGCCCAGCTCGCTGCCGGAGAGTTCGTCGGCGAACTGGCCTTGCTCGATGACCAGCCGCGTTCTGCCACGGTGGAATGCACGGCCGACGGAAGCGTCTTCGTGATCGGTCCCCGAAACTTCCGTGCCGTATTCGATGATCTCCCGGCGCTGACGCACAAATTATTGGCTGCGTTGGCCGGCCGCATCCGCGACCTCGACCGTGGCTTCCTAGGCTGACGTGCTCGCATGATCCGGTCGCGATCATGACAACCACCGCGGTTCCCGCAAGCCTGTTGACGCATGTGGCCTTACCTGTTCGCGATCTCGATGCCACGCTCGCGTTCTATTCGAAGTACACCACGTTGGCCAAGATTCACGAACGCAACGATGCTGACACCGGGCTTCGTTCGGTCTGGTTGGCCAACGAACGCGATATCACCACCGATGGTGCGGCACGATTCGTGATCGTGTTGATCTGTGGCAAGTTGCCGACCAAGATCACCGGCGACATCAAGGAGGAGTACGGCTTCCTGCGTTCGATTGCCCACCTGGGCATCTCGCTGAACACGCGCGCCGAAGTCGACTTGATCGCAGGTATGGCCAAAGACGAGGGTTGTCTGCTGCTCGGGCCGATGTATCGCAACGAAGTCGTCGGATACATCTGTGTGATCACCGATCCCGATGGCAACAACATCGAGTTCTCCGTCGAGCAGATCCTCGGCTGAGGTTGCGAGGTTACCGGGCGCTGAACTCGTCGGCGGCCAGGGGAGTTGCTACGTCTGAGCGGATCAGCTTCATCACGTGTGCGGCTCGGCCCTCCCACGTTGTCGGCGGACCAACTCTGTAGAACGGCGAGCGTAAGTTCGACATCAACACGGTGACCATGTCTGTGTCTTCCTTGTTGGTGAGTTCCAGATTCAACAGATCGGCTTCCTGGTCGGCCGGAGACTTGTCGAGTCCGTAGATGCGCGAGACCAGTCGCGTGCGATCCGGTGCGATCGGGTCGGCTCGCACCAATATCAACAACGTCGCGTACGGCAACGGTGTCAGGTTGGGGTAGATGAAGTCGGCGTAGTGCCCCTTTAGGTCTTCCTCGGCCATATCGAGACGCCCCCCGGTGGTGTCGAACGATTCCGGATGGGGCTTATAGCCGCTACACGTGCGACCCGCGAAGCGCACGACGGTGTCGAGTTGTTTGCGTTGGGCGTTGATGCGGCGGTGTACGAATCGAACGTGATAGTCATCGTTGGAGTTCTCGACGAACGCCTTCCAGTTGATCGGATAGGTCTCGTCGAGTGCACGTGGATAGCGCTGAAAGGTGTCGAATCGGTACCGGTCGTAGCGATCGGCGATCGGTGCGATCCATTCGCGAAACGAAGGCGCCTTGCGTGAAAGGCAACCGAAAACGAGTTTGTTCCAGGCCACCTCGACGCGAATCGGGACCAGGCCGAAGTCCTCCATCGCGATTCCGTCTGGGTACATCCTTGCCTTGTCGGGTATGCCGATCAGTTGACCGTTCAGGTTGTAGGCCCAATTGTGATACGGGCAAACCATCGACGAACCGCAGTTGCCCACACCCGGCGTCACCACTGTCGAGGCGCGGTGACGGCAGTTGTTGATGTAGCCCTTGACCTCGCCGTCGGCAGTGCGCACCACGACCACCGACTGCGTACCGATCACACCGGTGATGTAGTCGCCGGGGCGAGCAAGGTCGTCGGTATCACCGAGCCACACCCACGATCGCCCGAACACGCGCACCATCTCCAGGTCGAACAGCGCCTGGTCGTACACCTCCCACGGTTGCAGCATCGGAGTGGTGGGCGGCGAGTTGACCAGCCCGTCGGTCTCACGTCGCTTCGTCATGGCCGCAGAATTATCTTGCCGAACACGTCGTTGTTCTCCATCTTGTGTTGCGCGGCGCCGGCATCGGCGAGACCGAATTCGGAATCGACCAGTGTCGGGAAGCCACCTTCGCAATAGGTCTTCCACACTTTCGCGAATTCTTCGGGCCGATAGGGATCGGAACCGATGATCGAGATGCCGGAATGGAACAGGTAGCCCAGCGATGGGATGGTGGCGGTATCTCCCGAGGAGTTACCGCAAACCACCATGCGGCCCTTGATGCCGAGCGCGAACAATGACGGGCCGAACAATGCAGTGCCGACGTGATCGAACACCATGTTCACGCCGACTCCGGCGGTGGATCCGCGCGCCCAGCCGGCAACGTCGCCAGTGCGATTGTTGAGCACGTGATCGGCACCGATAGCGAGCGCTCGCTCGCACTTAGCGTCGGTGCCTGCCGTCGCCAACACGGTCGCACCCGCGCGCTTGGCCAATTGGATACCGGCCACAGACACGCCCGACCCGGCCGCATGAATCAGCACCGTCTCGCCCTCCGCGAGCCCCCCGACCTCGAACAGTGCGTGTGAAGCGGTGAGCCAGCAGGTTGGGAACTCGGCTGCGTGGTCGAAGCCCATGTCGTCGGGCATGAGGTAGACGTGGCTCGCCGGCGCGAGACACAACTCGGCATAGCCGCCGTTCTCCGTAGCTCCGATCACGCCGAGTTCGCCGAACAGATCGCCCCTGCCGGCGAAACTCGAACCTGCCGACACGCCGGCGAGCGACGGATCGATGACGACGCGATCACCGATCGCGAGCGTTGTCACCTCGTGGCCGATGGCGACGATGGTCCCGGCGACATCCATGCCCGGGATGTGTGGATAGCTGAACCCGGGCATTTGGTAATAGCCGGCACGCTGCACGATGTCGAGTCGGTTGAGCGCGCATGCCCCAACCTGCACGACAACATCGAGCGCCGCGGGTGTCGGGTCGGGCAGCGTGCAGTATTCGAGCACGTCGGTGCCACCGGTTTTGTGGTAGCGGACGGCCTTCACTTGAGGCCCCGTATGACCTTCACTTGAGGCCCCGGATGAAGGGCCTGGCCAGCGCGGCCGGCTGCCTGACCCGTTTGGCGAACATTGTCATCGCGACGATGGTGACGACATTTGGTGCCATTGCCAAGAAGGCGGGGTCGATGGCCTGGTAACCGAGCGAGGGGATGGTGAGCACCAACGAACCGACCAGTCCGAACGCGACGCAGCCGGCGACGGTGCCCTTCAGCGTCCAGCCTCCGAAGATGACGGCAGCGATCGCGATGTAGCCGCGGCCGCCGATGAGCGAGTCCTCGAAGCGACCCGACCTGGCGTAGAGGAAGTAGCCGCCGCCGACTCCGGCGACCATGCCGGTTAGATAGATCGTCTGCCGGCGAAGTTTGTTGACGCTGAGTCCGGATACGTCCGATGCGTTCGGGTCTTCGCCGATCGCGCGCACCTCGAGTCCCCATCGAGTGCGGTAGACGAGGAACCAGATGGCAGGAACCAGTGGGTAGACGAGGTAGAGCACCCATGGTTGATCGAACAGTGCGGGGCCGATGAGCGGCACTTCCGCGAGTACCGGCACCTTCGTCCGCTCGACGATGTGCGACGCCGGTTCGTTTGATCCGACGAGGAATCCGACGATGCCCAATACCAAGACGTTGAGGACGAGACCGACAACGAACTGGTCGGCCGACAGTCGATGGCTCATGTTGGCCTGGACGCCGGCGACAACCAAACCGGCAATCGCCGCCATCCCGAGGCCACCCCACACTCCGGCGCGCCCCTGGCCCACCGCCGCCGCGTAGGCACCGGCAAGCATCATCGCCTCCAAGGAGATGTTGATGGTGCCTGCTTTCTCTGCAACCACTTCGCCGGAGGCGGCGAACAGCAGCACCACGGTGGCGATGATCGCGTTGCGATAGAGGCTCTCGTTGGTGAATATGTCGCCGAGTGCGGAGAAGAAGTTGCTCATGTCAGGTCCTCGAGCTCGTCGCTGCGATCGCACGTCGGCGGGCTCGCAGGTACAAGATGGCAGGCGGCAGCAGCATGGCGAGCACGAGCGTTCCCTGCACGACATCGGCGATGCGGGCGGAAACCCCGGTGGCGCGCAAGAAACCGGAACCGGTGCGCAGCCCGGCGAAGAGGAACGCGACGAAGATGATGACCAGCGCTCGCTGGCGGGCGACAAGTGCCGCTAACAGGCCCGCGAAACCGATGCCCGCCCCGAAATCGGCGACGAGTTGGTAGGGGCCGAAGTCGCCGCCCGCGAGCATGACACCCCCGGCCAGGCCGGCGAAACCTCCCGAGACCAACATTGCGCCTATGCCGTATCGCTTCTGGTCGACGCCGGCGCGTTGCGCGGTGCGGGCATTGCGGCCGAGCATGCGCAGTCGGAAGCCCACGACGGTGCGCCCGAGTACCAGCCACACGACAATGGCGAGCAATATCGCAAGCAGGATGCTGATCGGGAAGTCGTTTCCGAACAGCGTGACTCGCGGGATGTGCCGATCGGCGGCAAATGGTTGGCTGACCTGGTTGCGGTTGGCCCGCCCTTCCGGTGGGGCCAGCAGTAGCGAACGATGACGCAGTCCCCACCCGACGAGGTTGGCCGCAACTGTTCCCATCAAGAGGGTGGTCAACACCTCTGGCACATTGCGCCAGAAGCGCAGCGCACCGGCGATGCCGGCCCAGATTGCTCCGCCGACGACGCCCATCGCCAGTGAAATCACCAACGCGAGTGGGCCGGGACCGCCGATGCGGGTACCGACATAGGCGGTGAACGCGGCGCCGATCACCAGTTGCCCTTCCTGGCCGATGTTGACAAGTCCGGCCCTGCCGCTGACTGTGGTACCGAGGGCAACGAGCAGGATCGGTGCCGCGACGCCGAGGGTGAGGCCCCAGCGGCCTGGCTTACGAACGGCGCCGTCGAGAATCACCGTGTAGACCGTCGTCCACGATCCCTTATCGGAGGCGAACTCCACAAGTGCCGCCGCGATGGCGAGGGCGCCGAACAGGCAGATCGCGTAGAGGCCGATCACCTCTCCGGTGGACGCCAGCTTCGACCGCGGTCGCACCTCTTGGGCGCTGGTCGCTGTCGCCGATTCGGCTTCGGTCTCAGTCACCGCTACCCCCGATCGTTGTGGTGGCATCGCTGGTCGCGCCACCCATCAGGAGACCAAGTCGCGCGATGTCGACCTCCGACTTTGGCATCTCGCCGATTATCCGGCCGTTGTAGATCACAACGATGCGATCCGAGAGATCGAGGATCTCCTCCAACTCGGTGGAGATCAAGAGGACGCCGACCCCGGCGACGGCGGCGTTGCGCAGCTGGTCGGACATGTATTCGATGGCGCCGACATCGAGTCCGTGTGTTGGCTGGGCGGCGACGAGCACCTTCGGCGAGTGGGACAACTCGCGAGCCATCACGACCCGTTGCTGATTTCCACCCGAGAGCGACCACATCGGGGCGTTGGGGCCGGTGCAGTTGATCGAGAACTGTTCGATCAACTGTGTGGCCTTGGCGCGCATCGTGGCCATGTTGATCAGCCCCCGCCGCGACACTCGGTCGGGATCGGCGATGAAGAGGTTTTCGGCGACGGTGAAGTCGAGCACACAGCCCGAGTCGTGCCGGTCCTCCGGAATCACTGCGATGCCTGCCTTCGCCATCGCGCCAGCCTTGCCCGTGGCAACCTCGACTCCGTTGACCAGGACTTGTCCGGACTCGATATTGGCGAGACTGGAGAGGACGTCGCCGAGGGTGCGTTGGCCGTTGTCTTCGACGCCGGCAACGCCGACGATTTCACCCGGATACACATCGAGCGTCAGGCCACCCAGCAACACGCGGCCGTCGCGGCCGATGGCGGAGAGGTCGATCAGCCGCAAGGCTGGTTCCGTGGCCGCAGGTCGACGTGGCGCGGCCACTTCCGGAACTGGTTGGTCGCCGTCGGTCTCGATGACGCCGAACGCGGCGTGTTCGCGGCGCAGCACTACCGATCGCCCGACCATTGCCTTGGCGAGCGCGCTGGCGTGGGTGCCACCGGTGGAACCGGATTGCACGACGCGACCGTCGCGCATGATGGTGACTTCGTCGGTCACCGAGAGAATTTCCGGCAGCTTGTGACTGACCAGGGCTACCGCCTTGCCCCCTTCGGTGACCACCCGTCGCAGGGCGGCAAACAGGAATTCGGACTCCGACGGGGAGAGTACCGACGTCGGCTCATCGAAAACGAGCACCTCCGGGTCGCGGCGGAGACACTTGATGATCTCGACGCGCTGACGCATTCCCGCGGGAAGGTCGGCGATGCGGTCGTCGGGATTGATGTGCAAGCCGTAGTGTTCGCTGATCTCGCCGACTCGCCGGCGAATGTGCCGGTGGTCGAGTCGACCGACGTCGCCGAGCGCAACGTTCTCCCACACGGTGAGCGCCTCGACGAGGCTGAAGTGTTGATGCACCATCGCGATGCCGTGCGCGCTGGCATTGACCGGGTCGGTGATCTGCACGGTGCGGCCGTGCAGGCGAACCTCACCGGCATCTGGCAGCACCAGACCGATGAGGACCTTCATCAGCGTTGACTTGCCGGCACCGTTCTCGCCGAGAACACCGTGGATTTGCCCGCGACGAAGCGTGAGGTTGACGCGATCGCAGGCAACGATTTGGCCGAAGTGTTTGGTGATGCCGATCAGTTCCACAGCGGGCGGGGAGCTGCGCTCCCCGCCCACGTGGTCGTCATGAGTTGACGTCATGGATTACCGGTCATCACCCGGCGAACGCTTCTCCGGCGATTTGTCCGAACAGCGCATCCAGCTCGCCTGAGGCGATCTGGGCGTACAGGTCATCCATCGCCGTCTGTTGCTCTGGTGTTGGGTCGCAGATGATCGCCCCCGGCTCGGGATCAACACCGACCTTGAAGGCCTTGATGTCGCCCTCGAGGAAGGTGCCGTCGATGATCTCGGACATTACTGCCCGCACGTAGTCGCCACCATCGAACCT
This sequence comes from Actinomycetota bacterium, assembly GCA_016213665.1. Lineage (GTDB taxonomy): Bacteria > Actinomycetota > Acidimicrobiia > Acidimicrobiales > Ilumatobacteraceae > UBA668. The sequence goes on from JACQZX010000075.1 coordinate 37,535, forward strand.
GACCGCGATGTCGTACTTCAACTCTTCGCCGGCGTCACACACCTTCGAGGAACCAGCGCTCATCACGATGATGCCGGCCTCGTTCGCGGCCTGCACCACCGGGCGGTGAGCCCCACCCAGGTACGGGTAGACGGCCGAGGTGCCCTCATCGATAGCCGTCTGCAACGCGGCTGTCGCATTGGCGGTGTTGTCGAAGTCAAACGGGAAAGCACCCGTCTGCACGTACGTCATCGTGAACGATGGGTCAACGGCCTGCAGGCCGGCCTCGAATGCGATGTAGCTCTGCTTCTCGAAACCGAGATCGCAGCAACCGATGAATGTGGTCGAAGTTCCACCGTTGGCCTGCAACAGGAGTCCCGTTGCGTAACCGGCGGTGTAACCGATCTCGGCGCCGTTGTCAGTGCTCTGTGCCAAACCCGGATCCTCCGGGAAACCGGCACCGCAGTTGCAGTACCAGTAGATGTCCGGGTACTCCGCGATCAGCGCCGGTAGTGGCTCGGCGATTTCGGACGCACCGATAATGATCACGTCGACAGCCTGCTGGGCAAGGTCGCCCAGAAGGGTCGCCGCATCGGCGGCCTGAATGTTGTCGACCACGATCGGGTCGGCGAAGCCGTTCTCGGCCGACAATTCCTTGGCGGCGTCGACGACTGCCTGGTAATACGCACCATCGTCGGCGGGGCCGGCGGCAGCGATACCGAACCGCACTTCGCCGTCGCCATTGAAGTCGAGGGCGTTGGCTTCCGGGGCGTCGGTGGTCGGTGCATCCGTTGTAGGTGCATCGGTTGTCGGCGCGTCCGTCGCTGCGGTCGTGGTATCGGTTGATTCCTCGTCGTCACCACAGGCGGCGGCGACAAGGCCCAAGGCAGCAATTGCTGCCACAACTAATTTCGATGTTCTCATGATTCTCCCCCCGGAATCTCCGGTGTTGGTTTCTGGATGACTGTCTTGTGAACTGACTGTTGTTGCTGCGACTTAGGTCGCCTATCGGTGGGCTCGGCTCACGCAGCCCGTGGTCATCACCTCCCCAGCTCGTCAGTGATGGCCTTCTTGTGGCGGTAGGCGGTAGCGAGGGTCTCGCCCTCGATGAGCGCCTTGACCACGAGATCTTCTGCCGCCGCATAACGATCGGCGGCTGGCAGAACCGCCTCGGCATCGGCGGCGCGCACCCGCACGCAACCGGTGCCGTCAACCACGATCAGGTCGTCGGGTTCGACAGTTACGGCGCCGATCAAAACCGGTTTGCCCACGGCAATGACGTGTGCCAACCCGTTCGGCCCGGCTACGCGGTCACCGCAGGCGTAGATCGGGAGCCCGATAGTGGCCATCGCCGGACGATCTCGCACCCAACCGTCGATCAGCACGGCCGTGGCGCCCTGTTGCTGTGCAGCGCGGGTGAGGATCTCGCCCCACACTGCGCCGGGCACTGCGACGGCGCCGCTGACCACCAACACGCAACCGGTGAGATCGTCGGAGAGTACGTCGAAGATAGGTGCCATCCCGTTGCCCGTCGAGTCGTGGGTGATCGTGACTGTGCGCGCGCGACCGATGGCGGGCGCGGGTGCCGCCACGATCGGAACCAGTGTCGGCGTCAGACAACCGTCGTCACTGCGAAGCGCGAGCACGTCGCAGATCGCCGACACCGGTGCAGTGATGGTGTCGTTCATGTCGCCGGCCAATGCTGTCGGTAGCGCTGGACCAGCCACTTGTTGAACTGGATGTGGCTTTCCTCCTGCCACGAGTAGCGGCCGCGAGCCGCGTGGCGGCTGTTTAAGCCGCGCTGCACCTTGGCGGTGGCGTCCTGGTCTTGTTTCACGAAAACCTGCACACCGGCGTCGCTCATGTTCAGCAGGTGATCGAACATCGGATTGTCGAGCGCCGACGGGTGAAACAGGTATCCGATCTCGACGTCGATGGTGTTGGCCGTCTTCGGTCGCACGATGAAGAAGAACGCCTGATCGGGGGCGGTCCCGAAGCAGAGCGTCGGCGGCATCAGCGCGAACGTTGATCGCGTGCGCTCCTCGGTGGTCAGGTTCGGAAAGATCGGCATCAAAGCCTTCGTGGTCGCGTTGAACCCGCCGTCGATATGGATGTATCCGTTGGTGCGGAAAATCACATTCGAATTCGGTGTCCACTCGACCGGGAACTCGGCCAATTCGCTTGGGCAGAAGTCCTGAATGGTGTGATGCAGTTTGTTCGCGTGATAGCCGTCGTTGAAGTTCTCGAACATCACCTTCCAGTTCCACGGCATGTCGGTGAGGGTGAACGTGCCGGGGCACACCGTGTTCTCCAGGTCGTAGTTCTTGAGATACGGCTCGTAACTCGCAAGCGTCGGCGCCAGCGGTGTGGCGTGCAAGTCGAAGTGCACGAACACGAAGCCCTGCCAAAGTTCCACGGCCAACGGTGGCAACGGAAACTCTTTCTTGTCGAAGCTGGTAGTGCGCTCCATTGCCGGCGCTCCGAGCAGCCGACCGGTCAGGTCGTAGCTCCATAGGTGGTAGAGACAGGTGAACTTGGTGCAGTTGCCCGAGTCATCGGCCACTTCCATGCCGCGGTGCTGGCAGATCGACGAGAAGGCGTGGATCTGGCCGTCCTTGGCGCGGGCGACGATGATTGGGTCGCCGTTGACGGTGGTGGTGAAGTAATCACCTACGTTCGGTACGCGACTGGCACGACCGACGCATTGCCATTCGCGGGCGAATAGCGCGTCGCGCTCGAACGCCAGGAACTCATCGGAGGTGTAGATCTCCGGCGGCAGCGTGATCGCCGTCGTGAAGTCGGTGACCGAGGCATCGAATGACGCGAGCAGTTGATCGGTGAGAGCTGTCATACGTGGGCGGCCTTTCTGTCGGTTGCCGTGGCGGTTGTCGTGTCGGCATCGGTAGCGGTTGTCTCGGCGAGCGGATCGCGCAGCAGGAACTTGCGTATCTTGCCGACACTGGTACGGGGGAGTTCGTCGACCAGCGTGATGTCTCGCGGCCGTTTCGATTTCGTCAGTCGCTCTGCGCACCATGCGTGGAGCGATTCCACCGCTGGCGGATTCGACTTGTCGGCCGCGACTACGAAGCCGACCGGTACCTCGTCGCGGATCTCATCGGCGATTCCAACTACTGCGGCCTCGAGCACGGCTGGATGCGCCGAGAGGACATTTTCGACCTCGACGGTGGATACGTTTTCGCCGGCGACCTTCAACACGTCTGCCCGGCGCCCATCGAAGAAGAAGCGTCCGTCCTCGTCGCGGCGGGCACGATCGCCGGTGAGCAACCAGCCGTCGCGGAAGGACGCTGCAGTGGTATCTGGATCGTCGAGATAACCGGCAAAGAGCGTGATCCCCGGAACGCCGCCAACCGCGATCTCGCCCACCTCGTCGGGAGCGGTTGCAGAGCCATCGGCGCGTTGCACCTCGACAGTGCACCCAGCGGTTACGAACCCCATCGACGAGGGAACTTGCTGCGTTGGTCGATCGGTGAGTACGGCAGGAATCGTCTCGGTCATGCCGTATAGCTGTCGTGGACGACAGCCAAGAAGCTTGCTCAGTACCTCGTACTGGTCGTCGGCGATGTTCATCGCGTACCAGCAATGCTCGAGCCGCAGTCCTGCGACCGGGGTGGCCCCGCGGCTGAGGATCATGCGGATCGGCGCCGCGAACAGGCTTGCGTGTGTCGCGCCGTGGCGCGCAGCCTGCGCAACGAATCTGCTCGCCGAGAATGTGTGCATCAGCGCGACCGAAGCACCGACCGCAATGGCGGAGGCGATGCTGTAGTACTGCGCGTTGGCATGGAAGGCGGGTAGCACCACCAGTTGGCGATGGTGCGCGCGCAGTCCGGCAGCGCTGGCCATCGTGTTGCCGGCGAACGCGTAGTTGCCCTGCGTGATGTCCACACCTTTGGGAGCACCCGTTGTACCGGAGGTGAACATCACCGCGGCGCGATCACGGAGCACCGCCACCGGCCACGCAGCTATCGGTTTGTCGCCGAACACAGCGAGTTCGCAATCGGCTTCTTCGATCTCCACGACCGGCATGGTCGCGGCGGCGCGGTACGTGCGCGCGCGGTCGGAAGCGCAGAACCCGATCACCGGCGCGGTCCGTGCGATGTGGCCGCGGAGTTCGGCGGTGCTGCCCATCGGGTCGCTGGGCACGATCCAGGCCCGTAGTCCGATCGCGGCCAGCCAGACGGCCACGAATGTCGGCGAATTGGTGAGCGCGAGGTGAACGGCGCTGCCCGTTGTTACGCCGCTACGGCCTAGGAAGTCGGCGGCGCGTGCAACAACCGCATCGAAATCGCCGTATGTCCACTCGGTCGCGGTGCCGTCGGGTGCCTCGAAGACCAGGAATGGTGAAGTCGGTGCGCGGTCGACTGCACCGCGCCAGCTTTCGGCAAACGTGATCGCGC
>JACQZX010000076.1 GCA_016213665.1 Actinomycetota bacterium
AGCTGCGCTTCAGGTCGGTCACCACACCGGCGCTCGCTTCCACCAACTTGTGTGGCTCGATGCCGAACACGTCGGTCCAGGTTCCCGCCGCCGCCCATACTTCGTCGTATTGCAGCAGATCGGGATCGATGAAGACCTGCAGCTGACTCTTGTGTCCGAACGGGGGCACGCCGCCGATCGGGAATCCTGTCGCTTCCCGCACGGCATCGGCGTCGACCCGGGCGCACTTGCTGCCACCCGCGGCGACAGCGAGTTTCTTCTCATCAAGCTGATTGGCGCCGCTGACATAGGCCAGCACCACCTCGCCGTCGACGGCGAAGATCAGGCTCTTCACGATCTGACCGACCTGAACGCCGATTGCCGCCGCGGCATCGACAGCCGTCTTGGTGCCTTCGGGGAAACGTCGGGGACTGATCGTGAGGCCGAGTCGGTTGCCCGCTGCGACCACACGCTCGACGTTGCGATGCTGAACTTCGCTCATTGAGCGGCGACGCCCTCGGAGAACGCTTCGTAACCGTCGCGTTCCAACTCGTCGGCCAACTCCGGTCCCCCAGCGGCGACAATGCGCCCCTTCACAAGAATGTGAACGCGATCGGGATGTAGTTCAGCCAGCAACCGGTTGTAGTGCGTGATCGCAAGCACACCAAGGCGACCGCTGGGGCCGTCGGTGTTGCTCGCGTCCTCGACGCGCTTCGCGCAGTCGCGCAATGCATCGAGATCGAGACCGGAGTCGAGCTCGTCGAGGATCGCGAACTTCGGCGCCAGCACGGCCAGTTGCAGCGTCTCGTTGCGCTTCTTCTCGCCACCGGAGAGATCGACATTGAGCGGACGATCGAGCAGCGCGACCGGGAAGTTGATCCGCCCGGCTTCGGCCGCGACTTCGGCGATCAGGCCGTTGGTTCCGCGACCGCGCGCACGAAACGCCGCGGCCAACATGTCGGCGAGGCTGACCCCAGGCACCTCGCTGGGGTACTGCATGACCAGATGAACTCCGGCCTGGGCTCGCTGCCATGCGGGCATCGCCAGCAGATCGACGCCGTCGAGCAGCACCTCGCCGCTGTGCACTTCGTACCCGGGCTTGCCCATGATGACTGCGCTGAGAGTGCTCTTGCCGGCGCCGTTGGGACCCATGACTGCGTGCACCTCACCGGAACGAACGGTTAGGTCGATGCCGTTGAGGATCTGCTTGCCAGCCACCGAGGCGACGATGCCCTTGATCTCCAGCGTGCTCATCGACTCGGTCCTTTCCCAACCTCGAACTCGACGTCGACTTCGACGTTGCCATCGACCACACGCGCGACGAACACCGGAATCGGCTGAGTTGCCGGCAATGTCAGCGCTTCACCCGTCACGAGGTCGAACCTGCTGCCGTGTTTCCAGCACTCGATCGCTTTCTCGTCGCACCAAAGCTCACCTTCACTCAGCGACAAGTCGGCGTGGCTGCACATGTCGCCAACTGCGTAGATGTCGTCACCGAGACGCACGATGGCAACCGGCACGCCGTCGACCATGAATCGTGTCGCGCTGTTCGGCGCCAGTTCCGCGAATGTGCAGACAACGGTGCTCATCGCGTCGCCCCCGCTCGGCTGTCAACGTGGTGCAGCTTGGCGGCAACACGGGCGCGGAGATCGCGACGCAGTTCACCCACTGGAAGCAGGGCCAGCACGTCGTCGAAGAAGCCGAGAACGACCAACCGCTCGGCGACATCAGGTGGGATGCCGCGGCTCTCGAGATAGAAGCGCTGCTCCTCATCGATGGGGCCGACGGTGCTGGCATGACTGCACTTGACGTCGTTGGTGCGGATGTCGAGATTGGGCACGCTCTCCGCCCACGCGCCCTCGCTGAGCGTCAGGTTGCGATTCGTCTGGAATGCCACCGAGCCCTTGGCGTCTTCGCGGATGCGAATGAGACCGGTGTAGACGCTCTTGGCCGAGTCCTGCACCGCGCCCTTGAACAGCAAATCGCTGTTCGTGCGTGGCGCGACGTGGTCTTGCAATGTGCGGAAGTCGTGCATCTGGGTGCCATCGGCGTAGTACAACGCCACCTGCTTGGTGGTAGCGCCCTGGCCAACGAGGCGGGCGTCGGTGCGCACGCGGGCGTAGTCGCCGCCGAGTGCGACTGTCGCGAGCAGTGTCGTGCTGTCGCGCTCGCCGGTCGCCTGCTGGTGCGCCAGCTGCCAAACACGCGGCCCGAGCAGATTGATGCCGAGATACGAAACTCGCGCTGCCTGATCGGCCTGCAGCACCAGGCGGGGCACGACAAGTGCACGCGTGTCGTCGCTGCTCTCGAATCTCTCGACGACTGTGAACTCGCTGTTGGCTCCACCGTGCACAACCAGTCGCGGATAGAGCGCCGCTGCATCACCTTCGATGTGGTGGGTGACGACGATCGGCTCGTGCAGAACGATTCCCGAGGGCACGCTTATTGCGACCGTGCAATTGAACTCGGCACTCAGCTCGTCGAAGCTGTCGTGCATGGTCAGGCCGGCTACCAATCGACTGATCAGCGACTCGTCGACAGCGGGCAGCTTCTCGGCGCCGGTCACCGTCGACTTCACCGCCGCCGGTTCGAACGCGGCCAGATCGAGCTCACCGATGCGGCTGTAGCGCCAAACCTCCTCGTCGGCCGACGGGAGTACCGCTGCACTTGCGACTGTCACGGGGGTAATTCTACTACGCACGTAGTGCTAATCACCCGGCTCGAACCGCACCCAACCCGACCAGAATTCGCCTACCGCTCCTTGCGCCGAAAGAGCCGCTTACGGCCGCCGGCGGGGTGGCCGGCGCGCTGCGCCTGCTCGTGGCGCACCTCGGCGAGTACCTGTTCGCCGACCGAGTTCAAGAAATCCTCGGCCTCGTCCAGCAGCGCCGCTGCCGACCCGTCATCGAGCCCCGGCGGCTCGACCGGAGGGGGCGGCGCGACCATCACGCCGTATGTCCAGCCGGCATCCATGCGGTGTTCGAATGCATTGCACGCTTGCGGGCATCGCCACGGTGCATCGGGGGCAAGGTCGAGATCGCATTTTCGCACGGTCTCACCATTGGGGTAGGTGCGACTCTCGAAGTGCTTGCACTCCTGTCTCATGGGCATCGTGCCATTCTGCCAGCGGCAGCGGGTTTTGTCTGCGAGGATCGAGCAATGCCATTAGATCCGGAGCCGCGATGACGATCAGCGTGTTCGATCTTTTCCGCATCGGCATCGGACCGTCGAGTTCGCACACGGTCGGCCCGATGCGCGCTGCGGGCAGATTTCTGAAGCGCGCCGATGATGCCGGGCTACTACGATCCGCGGCCCACGTGCAGGTCCACCTGTACGGATCGCTGGCCGCGACCGGCGTCGGACACGGCACCATCTCGGCAGTTGTGCTCGGCCTTGCCGGCGCGCAGCCGCACACGATCGACCCCGACCACATCGCTGGGATCCTCAGCGCGATCGAACAGGCCGGAACGATCCGCTTGCTCGACATCGCCACTGTCAAGTTCTCCATCGACAACGACGTCGTGATTCACGCCGACGAAACGCTGCCAGGACATCCCAACGGAATGCGCTTCGACCTCTTCGACGCTGCCGGCGAGAAAGTGTTGTCGTGCCGTTACTACTCGGTGGGCGGCGGCTTCGTCGTGGCCGAGGATGAGCTCGATCGCCCGATCGACCTCTCGGATTCAGCAGTCCCGTTTCCGTATGCGTCGGGCGACGAGCTATTGGCAATGTGTGCGGCGACTCAATTGTCGATCAGCTCGATCAAATTGGCCAACGAGTGCGCCTCGCAAGCCGAGGCAACCGTTCGATCGTCACTTCTCGCGATCTGGCGGGCGATGCGCGACTGCGTGGAACGCGGCTGTCACCAAGAGGGTGAGCTCCCTGGCGGCCTGCGCGTCAAGCGGCGGGCGGCCGCGCTGCACCGCACGCTGCTGGCGGCGAGCGACACGCCCGACCCGTTGGCGGCGCTCGATTGGGTCAACGTCTACGCGTTGGCGGTCAATGAGGAGAACGCTGCCGGTGGGCGCGTTGTGACCGCTCCCACCAACGGGGCTGCCGGGATCGTGCCGGCCGTACTTCACTACTACGCCAACTTTCTCCCAAGTGCGACCGACGAGGGAGTGATCGAGTTCCTGCTGACGGCCGGCGCGATCGGCACACTGTTCAAGATGAACGCGTCGATCTCGGGCGCTGAGGTCGGCTGCCAGGGAGAAGTCGGCTCGGCGTGTGCCATGGCCGCTGCCGGCCTCGCGGAAGTGATGGGCGGAACCCCCGAGCAGGTCGAGAACGCCGCCGAGATCGCGTTGGAACACAATCTCGGTCTCACCTGCGACCCGATCGGTGGACTTGTGCAGGTGCCGTGCATCGAACGCAACGCGATGGCTGCGATGAAGGCGATAAACGCGGCCCGCCTTGCGCTGCACGGCGACGGCACTCACCTGGTCTCACTCGATCAGGCAATTGCAACGATGCGCGACACTGGGCGCGACATGCACGAGAAGTACAAGGAGACGGCGCGTGGCGGGCTGGCGGTTACGTTCCGCGCCTCGCACCCTTTACCAGTGGGCGTCAACATCGTCGAATGCTGACATCGAGCCGGTTACGGCTTGAACGCCCGCCAGTGCCCGGCGCCCAACTCGCGGGTGTCGAACACCGCACACATTGCCTTCCAAACCGCCACCTCGTGCTCGAGGAACTGCTTGCCAACGCTTGTTTCCAAAGCTGACCGCAGCGGCCCTTCAAGTTCGGCCAGTTCCAGGCGCGCGCGTGCTGCCAGCCAACCGGTGCGATCGCGATACGACACCCGTTCGAACCCAGCGGCGCGCAGTGCCCGAAAGTAGGCGTCGGGCGAAGCGAGTCCGAAACCAAGACCCTCGAGTTGCTGGTAATGGAGCAGGGCCGGTGAAGGCGCAGCATCACTGCCGGCCATCCAGTCGCTCGCCGCGAACACACCGCCGGCAACCAACACCCGCAAGATCTCATCGGCCAGTGCCTGTTTGTCGGCGATGTGCACGATCGAGTCCTTGCTGAACACGACGTCAAAGGTGTCGTCCGGAAACGGAAGCGGACCCGGCTCGATCTGCATGAAGGAGACTGTGCTGAACTGAGCAGCTGCCGCCGCGTTGGCTGTCGCCTTGGCGACGACACCTGCTTCCACATCAACACCAATCAATTCACCAGGGTCGAACTCGGCCGCGATGAACATGGCGCAGCCACCCGTGCCGCAACCAAGGTCGAGTACTCGTTTGCCACGCAGATCGAGGCCATCAAGCACGAGTTTGGTTTCGGCGTTGCCGCCAGGCGAGAGATAGCCCTCTCCCCACAGCGCTTCCAACAGCGTGACCAGCTTGTCGTCGTAGTCCTGCGTCTGCTCCACAGGTCGCGAGTCTTGCAGCGTCTACCCGACGCTGTCACCTGGCAGCCTCTACCCGACGCTGCCTTCCATCTGTAGTTCGATGAGGCGGCTCCACTCGACCGCGTACTCCATGGGCAGCGTTCGGGTGATCGGCTCGATGAACCCGTTGACGACCATTCCCATCGCCTGCTCTTGCGAAAGACCACGTGACATCAGGTAGAACAGCTGCTCGTCGGCGATCTTGGACACGGTTGCTTCGTGGCCGATCTGCGCATCGCGCTCGCCCACCTCCATATACGGAAACGTGCGGCTCTCGCTCTGCTCGTCGAGAATCAGCGCGTCGCACTGCACATGGCTCTTGCAACCGTAGGCACCCTCATCGACATGCACGAGGCCGCGATAGGCGGTGATGCCACCGTCTTTGGAGATCGACTTCGACACGATCTTGGAGGTGGTCTCCGGCGCCGCGTGGATCATCTTGGCGCCGGCATCTTGATGCTGGCCGGCACCGGCATAAGCGACCGACAACACTTCACCAGTTGCCTTAGGACCAACGAGGTACACACTCGGGTACTTCATCGTGAGCTTCGATCCA
>JACQZX010000077.1 GCA_016213665.1 Actinomycetota bacterium
GAAGATCATCGACCTCGATCTCGCCCGTCGGCGCATCAGCCTCTCGATCAAGCAGGCCGCCGAAGGTGGCGAGCTGGCCGAGGAGTATCGCTCGCACTTCGAGATCGACGAGCACGGCAACTGGGCCGCGGGCGGCGACGATGCCGAGCGCGAGGCCGCTTGGGCCGAGTATTACGACGAGAACGGCAACAAGACCTCTGTCGACCCGGCGGCGTCGGTCGCCGCAGTCGAGGTGGCTGCCGAGGCCGAAGTCGAAGTGGCCGAGGCGGAAGTGGCCATCGAGGCCGTCGCTGCCGCCTCCGAGTCGACGGACGCCTGATTCGATCTACCGCGATTTCACCGATACCGTGAGCCAATGATCCTCGTTGGCCTCACCGGTGGAATTGGTTCCGGTAAGTCCACGGTCAGCGCCGCGTTGGCGAGACGCGGTGCGGTCATCATCGACGCCGATCAGGTGGTCCGCGAGGTCCAGCAGGCCGGCTCACCGGTGCTCGAGAAGCTTCAGCGGCGCTTCGGCGCGCAGATCCTTACCGGCGACGGCTCGCTCGATCGTGAGGCGCTCGCGGCGGTCGTATTTGCCGCCGGCGACGACGGCGACGCGTTGCGCGATCTCAACGGCATCGTGCATCCGGCGGTGGGTGCCGAGATGAACCGGCGCGTGATGGCGGAAACGACAACCGACAAGGTGGTCGTACTCGACATTCCGCTACTGACCGAGAACCCGCGTGGGGGATTGCAAGCGGTCATCGTCGTCGACGTGCCCGTCGAAACCCAGGTCGCCCGACTGGTGCAATACCGCGGCTACGACGAGGCCGACGCGCTGGCGCGCATCGCTCGCCAGGCGACCCGCAAGCAACGGTTGGCGACGGCTGACTTCGTGGTGCACAACACCGATGCGATCGAGTCGCTCGAACCGCAGATCGACCGGCTGTGGGAATGGCTGCACGCGCTGCCACAGTTGCCGGCCGACTCATCGGTTCTCGACAACTTTCGTCCACGTAGCTGATTATGTCGACACGAACACCCGTTCGGCGTTAGGATGCGGCGCGTGCCGCAAACGCTGGAGAGGCCCGAATTCAAGGTTGTCTCGCTGTTCGAGCCGGCCGGCGACCAGCCGACTGCGATCGCTCAGCTCAGCGAGGGCATCGCACGCGGCGATCGCTTCCAGACACTGCTCGGCATCACCGGTTCCGGCAAGAGCGCAACGATTGCATGGACCATCGAGGCGGTCCAGCGGCCAACGCTGATCCTCGCTCCCAACAAGTCGCTGGCGGCGCAACTCACCCAGGAGATGCGCGAGTTCTTCCCCAACAACCGGGTCGAGTACTTCGTCAGCTACTACGACTATTACCAGCCGGAGGCGTACATCGCCTCCAGCGATACGTACATCGAAAAAGACTCGTCGATCAACGACGAGATCGACCGTTTGCGCCACAGTTCGACGGCCGCGCTGCTGACGCGACGCGACACCATCGTTGTCGCATCGGTCAGTTGTATCTACGGCATGGGCGATCCCGACGAATACCGCGGGCAACTGCTGGAACTGCACACCGGGGTCGACTACGACATGCGCAGCATTCTTCGACGGTTGGTCGATCTGCAGTTCGACCGCAACGACGTCGCGCTCGGCCGTGGCAAGTTCCGAGTACGGGGCGACACCATCGAAGTGCATCCCAGTTACGACGAAACGGTGTTGCGCATAGAGATGTTCGGCGACACCGTCGACCGCATCTCCACTGTCGATCCACTGACTGGCGAGACGTTGGCCGAGATGGGGCAGGTGATGATCTTCCCCGCCACGCATTACGTCGCCGGCGACGAACGCATGCGGAGGGCGGTTGTCGGCATCGAGGCGGAACTGCAGGAGCGATTGGCGTGGTTCGAGGCCAACGGCAAGTTGCTCGAGGCGCAGCGGTTGCGTATGCGCACCCAGTACGACCTGGAGATGATCCAAGAGGTGGGCTACTGCAACGGCATCGAGAACTATTCGATGCACATCGACGGCCGCACGACAGGTCAGCCGCCGTTCACCCTGCTCGACTATTTTCCGAAGGACTTCCTGCTCGTCGTC
>JACQZX010000079.1 GCA_016213665.1 Actinomycetota bacterium
TGAACCGGCCGGAGTTTTGCATCAGGTCCTCTGAGATCCTGAGAGGATTCGGAGATGCCAGCAAGGAAGGATTACACGCCTGAGTTCAAGGATCAGGCGGTCAGGTTCGTGTTCGAGGAGATCGAGCCGGATGAGTCACGGATGCGTGCGTGTGAGCGGCTCGCGCCGAAGCTGAACGTGAAGGCGGTGACGCTGTACAACTGGGTGAAGCAGTCCGTGCCGGCCAAAGCGCGGCCGGCGGCGTCGCCGGGCTCGGTCGAGGAACTCCGCGCCCAGGTGCAGGCGTTACGCAAGGAGAATCGCGAGCTCGCCCGAGCGAACGCGATCTTGCAGGACGCGGCGGCTTTCTTCGGGGCGGCGCTCGACCGCCAGTCAAAGAGATAGCCGCGTTCGTGGCCGCACATCGCCATCACGGGGTCGAGCCGATCTGTCGCACGTTGCAGGTCGCCCCGTCAGCAGTCCGCTCCGCCTTGGCGCGTCCGGTCACCGCCCGCCAACTCGCCGACGAGGCGTTGAAGCCGATCATCCTCGAGTTGTTCGAGGCGAACTACCGGGTCTACGGGCGCCGCAAAATCAAAGCTGCCCTGAAACGCGAGCACGGTCTGGTGGTCGACAAGGACCGGATCGCACGGCTGATGCGCGAGCTCGGCATTCGTGGCGCGACCAGGTCGAAGACGACGGTCACGACACGGCCGGACAAGTCCTCGCCGCGGGCACCGGATCTCGTCAACCGCCGCTTCCGAGCCGAACGACCAAACGAGTTGTGGGTGTCGGACTTCACCTACGTCGCGACCTGGTCCGGGTTCGTGTTCACCGCGTTCGTGACCGACGTCCACTCCCGCACCATCGTTGGTTGGCGCACCGCGTCCTCGATGACCACCGCGCTCGTGATGGACGCGCTCGAGATGGCCGTGTTCTCGCGACGGCTACAACTCATCAACGGTGTGATCGCGCACTCCGATGCCGGCTCGCAAGGCGGATTCAACCGGTCGTCGCAACACCTATATGGGGAGGTTGTTGATGGGCAGGCCAGCTGGGTGGATGGTGGAGTTGACGGGGCGTTCGCTGATGAAGTCGCCGGGGGCGCCGTCGCATCGGCGCGAGGTCGAGCGCGAGTTCTGGAAGCACGTCGCGACGGGCGTCACGAGCGACGCCGCCGCGGAGGCTGTTGGCGTGTCATCCGCGGTCGGAGGCCGATGGTTCCGCCATGGTGGTGGGATGCCACCGATGGATCTGGACCCGGGAACGGGCCGTTACTTGTCGTTCACCGAGCGCGAGGAGATCGCGCTGTTGCGCGCTCAGGGCGGCGGGGTGAGATCGATCGCCCGAGAGATCGGCCGGTCACCGTCGACGGTGTCGCGCGAGCTGCGCCGCAACGCTGCAACTCGTGGCGGCAAGCTCGAGTATCGGGCGTCGGTCGCGCAATGGAAAGCGGACCTGGTCGCGCAGCGACCGAAGCCGTCCAAGCTCGTCGAGAACCCTCGGTTGCGTGACTATGTGCAGGACCGTCTGTCCGGTGTCGTGCGCGGCGCCGACGGTGAGATCGTTGGTCCAACCGAACCGGCGTGGATTGGTCGGAACAAGCCACATCGAGGTGATCGCCGTTGGGTTCGAGGGTGGAGCCCAGAACAGATCTCGCTTCGCCTTCTAGTCGATTTCCCCGATGACGAGTCGATGCGGATCAGTCCCGAAGCCATCTACCAGGCGCTCTACATCGAGGGCCGCGGCGCATTGAAACGCGAGCTGGTCCTGTGTTTGCGGACTGGCCGAGCGTTGCGGGTCCCGCGAGCCAGGGCGCGAAGCAAGGCGTGGGCACACGTGACGCCAGAGTCGATGATCAGCGAACGCCCTGACGAGGCCGACGATCGATCGGTCCCAGGTCACTGGGAAGGCGATCTGATCATCGGGCTGAATCGCTCCGCGATCGGCACCGTCGTGGACCGCACGACGAGGTTCACCCTGCTGATTCATCTTCCGCGCGAGGACGGCTACGGCACGATCCCGAGAACGAAGAACGGACCGGCCCTGGCCGGCTACGGAGCGATCACGATGAAGAACGCGCTCGCAGCATCGATGTCGTCGCTGCCCTTTCAACTCGCCCGATCCCTCACCTGGGACCGAGGCAAAGAGCTCTCCGACCACGTTGCGTTCACCGTCGAGACCGGCATCCCGGTCTTCTTCGCCGACCCGCGCAGCCCATGGCAGCGCGGCACAAACGAGAACACCAACGGACTGCTCCGCCAATACTTCCCCAAGGGCACCGACCTCGCCCGCTGGAGCAACGACGACCTCGAAGCCGTCGCCGCGGAGATCAACTCGCGGCCACGCAAGATCCTCGACTGGCGGACACCAGCTGAAGCCCTCGGCGATCACCTACGCTTGCTCCAAGCCAGTGTTGCTTCCACCGGTTGAATCCGCCCAATACGTGTCGGTCGCGTACACCGAACGTCTTGCCGAGATCGGTGCCCGCCCCTCGATCGGGAGCATCGGCGATTCGTATGACAACAGCCTCGCCGAGTCCGTGAACGGGCTCTACAAGACAGAGCTGATCCGCCGCCAAGGCCCCTGGCGCAACGTCGAGCACGTCGAACTCGCCACCCTCGCCTGGGTCGAATGGTTCAACACCCGGCGCCTCCACAGCGAGCTCGGCGACATCCCACCCGCCGAGTTCGAGAGTCTCTACTACGCTCGAACTCGAGCCCAAGCAAAGACCCAAACACCAACCCGGACCTGATGCAAAAGACCGGCCGATTCA